>JAHOYS010000325.1 GCA_019038815.1 Desulfobacterales bacterium
AGTTGTTTCCCTGTTGTTACATATGTCCTCATGGGGATCAACCTGCTGGTATTTACCCTTCAGATTCAAACCGGATTTGATAATGAAGTCTTTTTTTATTCTTACGGGCTGGTTCCTGCCAAATATACGGTCCATGATGTGTCAAAATATTTTTCAACGGGCAATCAGCTGTTTTCTATTTTTTCATATATGTTTTTGCATGGCGGGTTTTTACATTTTATCGGGAACATGTGGACCTTATATATTTTTGGCGACAATGTTGAAGA
Organism: Desulfobacterales bacterium; assembly: GCA_019038815.1. Classification (GTDB taxonomy): domain Bacteria; phylum Desulfobacterota; class Desulfobacteria; order Desulfobacterales; family Desulfobacteraceae; genus Desulfobacula. The sequence continues at coordinate 267 of JAHOYS010000325.1, forward strand.
ACATTTCGGTTCATTAAGATTTTTAGGGTTTTACTTGATTTGCGGCATCATTTCAGGATTGTTCCACTTTTTTTTGAATCCCGTATCCATGGTGCCGACCATCGGTGCCAGTGGTGCTATTGCCGGTGTCATGGGTGCTTATTTTCTGCTGTATCCAAAAGCACGGATTTTAACCATTATTCCCATTATTATCATACCCTGGTTTGTTGAAATCCCTGCGTTTATTTTTCTTGGGGTCTGGTTTTTAATCCAGTTTTTTAATGCGGCAGGCGCAGGTGCAGGATCTGGCATTGCCTGGTGGGCACATATTGGAGGATTCATAGCAGGGCTCGTGTTGGTCAAGCTGAACAAAAAATTGCCGGAAACAGGCACAAACCGGAAGATCAGTCAATTTACCGCTAAAAAGCATACCCCAAAGCTTCAAATGATTGTTACATCAGGCAATCCGGACAGCCCGGATCTTTATGGGAATATCGATATTACATCCATTGAAGCTATTGCAGGTACAAATAAAATAGTGACGATTCCCTGGGGATTTTATAAGCCCCTGTACAAGGTTAAAGTTCCTTCAGGTGTGAAACACGGAACCAGGTTAAGGCTTGCCGGAATGGGCAAATCCGTTCCCGATGGAACAAAAGGGGACATGTACCTCACGGTGAATGTTAAAAATGCGGTTTTATGAAACTCAGGGGTTTGCCCTGATTGATTTTTTCTTATGGAGACGCACATGACAAAGCATTGGCAACAGGCGGTTCGAAATCTTTGGGGCATCAAAGGCAGATTTACTCAACTTGACGGCGAGTATGATCTGAATTTTCGGATCAATTCCACCCATATTCTCAAAGTGATGCGGGAAGGTTGCCAAACCGATCTTGTGGATCTGCAGTGCCGTGCACTGAATCACCTTCGCGCCTTTCCTTTGCCGCTTGTTGTGCCATCCCAAAAAGGCCGGCCCTTTGAAACCTGCAAAGACGAAAAGGGCTGTGACCGGATTCTCTGGGTGCTTGAAAACCTTGATGGAAAAACCTGGGCCGAATTTAAACCCAAGACCCGTAACCTTCTTTGCAAGCTTGGGGAAACCATTGGCGCCATGGATAAGGCGTTGACAGGCTTTGATCATCCCGGACTTTACCGGGAATTTAAATGGCACCTGCCCTCTGGCGACTGGATTGCAGATAACCTGGGCATAATTGCTGATGCAACCCGGCAAAAGATAATCAGACAAATTCTGGATGATTTTGCCGGAATCAAGGCGGATCTTGATGCCTTGCCCACCCAGGCCATTCACAACGATATCAATGATTACAATATTCTGGTGACCGGCAGTCTGCACGACTCCTCTGCCATCTCAGGGATTATTGATTTAGGGGATATGTGTACGGCCCCCGTGGTCTGCGACCTGGCCATTGCAGCCGCCTATGTGGTACTGGATCACCCGGACCCGGAAAGTGCGCTTGAAGATTTGGTTCAGGGGTTTCACAGCGTTTACCCGCTATCTACCAAAGAGATCGACATGATCTGGCCTCTTTTACGCCTGCGTCTGGCCGTTTCCGTGGTAAACTCCACGATGATGGCCAAAGAAAAGCCTGATGATCCCTACGTCCTGATTTCCCAGGGGCCTGCCTGGACGTTTTTGAAGTCCCGCAAGGTCAACCCTGATCTGATTGCAGCCCGCCTGCGCGTTGCTTGCGGATTTGCCGTGAATGACAGCGCCCAATCGGTCATGGAATGGCTGAATGAAAACAGCGGAAGCTTTGCCCAGGTTTTAGACCAGGCTCTGGATAAACTGCCCCGTGTCAGCCTGTCCGTGGCCGACAGCACCCTGCCGCAGAATCCATTCAATCTGACCCCTGAGGAGGCCGCGACTCTTGGTGTTGAAACCCAGGGATTCCATTTGGGATATTATGCAGAACCTCGCCTGATCTATACGGACAAGGCCTTTTACAAAGGACCTTTTAAGGCCAGCAACCGCAGAACAGTTCATATCGGCGTGGATATTTTTGCCCCGGCCGGCACAAGAGTTCACGCGCCTTTGAACGCCACTGTGGCTGCTGTTGATAACCGAAAGGACAACCTGGATTACGGCGGCCTTGTTATCCTTTGCCATGAAACTGAAAAGGGTGCTCCCTTTTTCACCCTTTACGGTCACCTGAATCCGGAATCGATAAAGACACTCACTGCGGGACAGCTCATTGAAAAAGGGCAGGCCTTTGCCGCCCTTGGTGAACAACAGCACAACGGCGGATGGGCGCCGCACCTGCACTTTCAGACAGGTCTGATCAATACCGATCCCAATTGGCCCGGTGCCGTGGACCCGGATGAACTTGACTTCTGGTCTAAGCTTTACCCCAACCCGGCAGCCATCCTGAACCTTGATGATGAAAGACTTGCTTACCAGCCGCCATCTAAGGTCGGGATACTGGCCGAACGAAAGGCAAGGTTCGGGCAGAACCTGAAACTGACCTACACCGACCCTGTCATGTTCCTGCGCGGCTGGAAGACCCACCTGTTTGACGAGTGGGGAAGACCCTTTCTGGACAGCTATAACAATGTTCCCCACGTGGGCCATGCCCATCCCCGCATCCAGGCGGTAGCTGCCGACCAGTTGCAGCGCATGAACAGCAACACCCGCTATCTTCATCCGGCCCAGATCGCCTTTGCCGAAAAGATCGCTTCATATATGCCTGAACAGCTTTCGGTCTGCTTTTTTGTCAACTCAGGTTCTGAAGCCAACGAGTTGTCTTTACGGCTTGCCCGGGCCCATTCCGGCGGTAAGGATATGATCACCCCGGATCACGGGTATCACGGCAACACCACCGGCTGCATCGATATCTCGGCTTACAAGTTTAACGCCAAAGGCGGGGTCGGTCCCTCGGAATGGGTGCACCTGATTGAGGTGGCCGACGACTACCGCGGACGCTTCCGGCGCGGCGAGGCAGATATCGCAAAAAAGTATGCGAATCTGGTGGATGCGGCCCTTGCCAACATAAGCGCCTGCGACGGAAAATTGGCCGGATTTATTGCAGAAACTTTCCCCAGTGTTGGCGGCCAGATCATCCCGCCCAAAGGCTATTTGCCGGCTGTTTATGAAAAAATCCGGAAAGCAGGCGGTGTCTGCATTGCCGATGAAGTGCAAACCGGTCTGGGACGCCTTGGCGACTATTTCTTTGGCTTTGAGCAGCAAGGCGTTGTTCCCGACATTGTTGTTCTTGGCAAACCCATCGGCAACGGCCATCCCCTGGGCGTTGTGGTCACAACAAAAGAGATCGCCGACAGTTTTGCTAAAGGGCCTGAATTTTTCTCCACCTTTGGCGGTTCCACCTTGTCCTGCCGTACAGGTCTTGAGGTGCTCAATATTGTTGAAGATGAGCGCTTGCAGAAAAACGCCAAACAGATGGGGGACAAACTTCTGGCAGGGCTGCACGGTTTGCAGAAAAAATATGAGATTGTTGGAGATGTTCGCGGCTGCGGCCTTTTCATCGGCCTTGACCTGGTGACGGATCCGCAGACCCGGGAGCCCGGCACCGCTTTGGCAGATTACGTTAAAAACCGCATGCGCGAGCACCGGATTCTGATGGGCAGCGAAGGCCCCTGTGACAACATCTTAAAAATAAGACCGCCCATGACTGTGGAAGATGAAGATATTGATTATATCCTTGAGGTGATGGATAAGGTTCTGGATGAGGCCCAATCCTTAATGTGATTATGATGATGATTTTGTGAAGATACTTATACACAGAGGAGGAAAAGAGTGGATATCGTACCCCCAACATTTTACAAAGACTTGAATAATGTTTTTTTGAGTTCAATATGGAACAAAGCAGAAAATGTGCTGAGGAAAGTACAACATATTATTTTTTGTGGTTACTCATTCCCAGACGCTGATATACATATTAAGTATCTATTAAAAAGAGCACAGGTTAATAGAAACGACACCTTAAAGTTTACTGTAATTAACCATTTTGATGGCAAAGATGAAAATATTTCAAAGGAAGAAGAATATAGATTTAAACGTTTCTTGGGATGCAACGTGGAATTTTTAAAAATATCATTCCAAGAGTTTGCAGATGATCCAATGTCCATCATATAAAGAAGCCGCTAACATGGCGGTTCACTGGATTGCAGGGGCAGGGGGCTGAGCCGCTATGAAAAATTTTGATTTAACAATCTTTATTGACACGAACAAGTTTACTGCCAACCCCCTCTTTGCGTTATGTGCTATTGCCAATTATGAAAGTTTTGAAAATGGAATGGTTTGAGTTATCCAAAATCTTATCTGATTTCTACTATGACAATAAACTTGATCAGCATTTTGAAAATGATGAGAAATATTTGTCAGTCGCATTCAAAGAAATAGAGAAAATTTGGATGCAAAATTATAATGAAATAACAACAATAAACTATGTTATCTCGTGTTCGACAGTTGTAGGTTCATTTTTCCGACTTTTTGTGAGAATATCTAATAAAATCAAGCCAAATAACGAGTTTGTCGCAAGAATTCGTAGGCACACGACTATTCAATTTTTTCTTGACATATTAAGAAATACATGCTTTTTATATAGGCATGTATGTACGCACAATAAAACGCCGGAACAAGGATGGGTCTGAAGTTGAATATGTTCAATTGGCCCACAATACCCGTCACCCTGAAAAAGGCTATTCCCGAGCCGAGGTCTTCTACTCATTCGGACGACGGGATCAACTTGATGTGGCGGCTCTCAAACGTCTTGTCAGCAGCCTGAGCCGTTTTATAAGCCCTGAAGATGCACAGGCGTTGGGTGCCCAGGGTACAGATCTCAAATTCATATCCAGCCAACCAGCCGGCGGTGCTCTTCTGCTTAAAG
>JAHOYS010000336.1 GCA_019038815.1 Desulfobacterales bacterium
GGAACAGCCTGCCTTTCGACCAGGTGTACAGAAAAGTCATGCCACAACAGTCATAGGTCTTGGGAACAGGCCGGCTCTTTTCTTTTCTGAGCCGGCCTGCCGGGTAACGGTATTTATTCTAGGCTGTCTGTTCCTGGCTTTTAAGCATCTGTGCACGCTCTGCCGCAGATCTTCTCACACCAGGGTCTTCATCTTTCTGAGCCATTTGTTCCAACAAGTTAACGTCCTTTGTTCTGGCAACAAATTTTTGGCGAACATCCGGATTTGAATTCAAATACTTTGGTACAAATAAATCTGAAAATTTCATGTTGTCCTCCTTAATGTTTTAATGCAAACATCACAGGGGATCAGATTCTTTTCTGAGATATTTTTTAATCAATTCAATAGCGACTTCACCCATGGTCCGTCCTTGCTTTGCCGAATCAACTTTAAACTCTCTGTGAAGATTTTTCGGTATTCTCAATGTTAACTGCTTGAGCTCAATATTTTCATTCATATGTTTAGCCTCAATATTATAGTAACAAATAGATCCATCCAACACCCCTGTATAAACCCTTTTTAATAAAAAAGAATAATCTTTTTGCATTTTTATGTCAAGCTGTAAAGACATAAAAACATTTATGATCTGCGCATGAGCCGGATCAAAACCCGTAATTTTCCTGGCGGATTCCTTTTTTTATATTTGACAAATAAAAACTAACCCTTAGTTTTGACCATATTTATTTTTTACTAAAAAGGAGAAGAATATGCCTGATTTAACAGCAATTATCGAGACAAGCAAAGGCCCCATTAACATAAAATTATTTGCTGACCAGACCCCTGTTACCTGTGGGAATTTTGCAAATCTTGCAAAAAGGGAATATTATAACGATCTGAATTTTCACCGTGTCATCGCAAACTTCATGATTCAGGGCGGATGCCCCAATGGGAACGGAATGGGCGGACCCGGATATGACTTTAAAGATGAATTCAAAAAAGACCTGAAACATGACAAACCCGGCGTTCTTTCCATGGCCAATGCAGGCCCCGGAACAAACGGCAGTCAGTTCTTTATCACCCATGGTCCGACGCCCCATCTTGACGGCATGCATACTGTTTTTGGCGTGGTTGAAAGTGATGAAGACCAGAAAGTTGTGAACAGCATTGCCCAGAGTGATGCTATAGAAAAAATTACCATTAAAGGCAATTCAGGCGCCCTGTTTAAACAGATCAAATCCGAACTGGATGACTGGAATAAAACACTGAATAAAAAGTTTCCCAAACTGCCAAAAGCATAAAAAAAATCGATATTAAACATAAAAAGGCCGGAACTATTCAAGAGTTCCGGCCTTTTTTATCAAATAATATTTGTTATTCCAAATCCAGATAAAAAGGGATGATATGAAGTAATGTACTATCTTCTTCAGTTGCGCCCAGCTGCCAGTTCCTGACCTTAATACCTTTTTCTTCTATTTTTTTCACCATGCCCTTTATATTGATCAACGGGTGACGGGCAAATACATTGGGAAGGCCATAAGTCAGGCTGCACACCAGGCACTTTCCGGGTCTCTGGGTAAGGTTGAATGCTAAAACAATCCTTTTATCATTGGCAGAGATAAATTCAAGCCTGATATCATACGCACCATCTGATGTATCCCCGTAAAGTGCTTCAAAAAACCGATCACTTGTTTCTTCCGGAAGAAGTGTGTCAAGATAATTTTGTGTAAACACCCGGTTTAATACAGCCTGATCCATAATGATCTTTATCCTTTTTGACTAAATTTCTTATACTATAAACTTTTTTATTAAAACTTAAAGAGAAAATCAAGATTTATTGAACCCTGAACCCATTTATGGTAAGTTGAAGTTTAATTTCTCCCTAACCTGTCATGAATGGATGTTTAAATCTATGGAAAACATTGACATTTCAAAAGGGTTTAAAGTGATACTGACCGGGATGCCGGATTTGAGTGTCATTCAGATCCCGGAACCTGAAACCATAGCAGTGTCTGCCCTGGATATACCTTATATCCGTCCCAAACTTCTGGTAAAAGAAAATGACCCCGTAAAAACAGGCACGCCTCTGTTTTGTGACAAGAGGAATAAAAGCATCCATTATGTGTCACCGGGAACCGGAATCGTTAAACAAATCATTTTTGGTCAACGAAGAAGGTTGGTTGAGGTAGTAATCGCCCTTGATAAAATTCAGGATAAAAAGGATGACTTCATCCAGTTTGAAACCCTGTCACGAGACGATCTTGATACGGTTCCCAAATCAAAAATTACAAAAATGCTCCAGGAAGGCGGGCTTTGGCAGTGTTTCAGACAGTTCCCGTCAAAGGATACAGCCGACGAAAACCATGAGCCCCCCATGATCATTGTCTCTTTAAATGGCAATGATCTTTTTTCCCCTCATCCACATGCAGTGCTTGAAAATGAAACCACATTTTTTGAATTCGGCATTAGCGTTTTAAAACAATTTTCAAAGCGCATCATTGTAACATCACGCCAGGACAATCTGTCCAGCCTGAACAGGCTCAACGGGTTGAACAAGCATATCACCCATATAGTCCCTGACTTTTATCCTGCCTGGGACCCGGGAGTTGTTCTGTATAAATTAAAAACAACCCGGGAAGAAAATCGCTCCTGGTGCATATCGGCAGAACATCTTGTCCTTATGGCCAAGCTTCTCTTAACCGGCAGATATCCTGTAAAAAGGGTGGTGACTGTTACAAGGTCAAATGATAAAAAACCCCATATTATTACCCGTCAGGGTGCACCTGTCAAAGATCTTGCGGGGAGTCTGGATGATAACAGCCTCATTACAACAGGCCGCTTCAACGGTCGATCTGTTGAATCCGGCTCTCATATGGGGTTTTTTGAAAACACCCTGACCATTATAAGTGATAATCAAAAAGAGGAATTATTCGGATTTATCAAGCCCGGGCTGACAAAACCCACTGCCTCCAAAACATTTTTATCCTGCCTGACTAAAACACCGAAAAATCTTGACTGCAACACACATGGAGAAGAAAGAGCTTGTATTAATTGTGGTTATTGCGTCAACATCTGCCCCGTTGACCTGATGCCCAATTTTATTATAAAAGCATTGCTGAGCGATGATATTGAGGATGCATTAAACTATGGTCTCCTGGATTGCTGCCGGTGCGGTTTGTGCTCATATGCCTGCCCGTCAAAAATCGAACTGACCAGAATTTTGTCCCACGGAATTGACGCTCATTATAAGGATAAAGAATAGAGTATGAATCCTTTAAAAAAACTACTGGACTCAAGTGAAAAATATTTTACAGGTTCAGGAAAATTCAACCGGTTAAAGCCTCTTTTTGATGCCACAAAAACATTTTTATTTTTCCCGTCACCAAAAACCAGTCATATCCCTTTTGTCAGGGACAGCCTTGACCTGAAAAGGTTTATGAGCTTTGTCATCATTTCTCTTCTGCCTGTTCTGATATTCGGCATTTACAACACAGGTTTGCAGGCAGGATATGCGCTGGGAGAATCATATACCTTTCTGCAGGCCTTCTTTTCAGGTTCAAGATATGTTATTCCCATCATCCTTGTCTCTTATTCAGTGGGATTTTTCTGGGAAGTCCTGTTTGCCGCTATCCAGAAACATAAAATCAGTGAAGGGTTTCTCGTTACCGGGCTTTTATTTCCCTTAACCCTTCCGGCAACCATTCCTTTATGGCAGGTGGCCGTAGGGATTTCATTTGGTGTGGTTATCGGAAAAGAAGTGTTTGGCGGAACGGGTCGAAACTTTTTAAACCCGGCACTGACAGGAAGAGCCTTTTTGTTTTTTTCTTATCCTGTTTCCATGTCCGGAGAAGTATGGGTGGCAGCAGCAAGTTCCGTGGACGGTGTAAGCGGAGCAACCGCACTGTCTATTCTGGCTCCTGAAGGTGAAAAAATAACGTCTGCTCTATCCAATTCAGGGTTCAGCTTATCCAATCTTTTTCTTGGGTTTGTACCGGGAAGTATTGGTGAGACTTCGGCTTTATGCTGTATCCTTGGCGCCTTGTTCCTGATCATCACAAAGATTGCAAACTTCAGAATTATTATCGGCGGAATTGCCGGATTAATTGTTACCTCCATTATTTTTTACCTGATCCCGGGCGGCTCTGACTCCTGGATGAATGCAGGTCCCTTATTCCATCTTTGTGCCGGTGGATTTTTATTTGGCATATCATTTATGGCTACCGATCCTGTCAGTGCACCCGGCACCAATCCCGGACGATGGATATTCGGCTTTTTAATCGGCTTTTTTACTGTTATTATTCGCGTTGCCAACCCGGCTTTTGTTGAAGGCACCATGCTTGCTATTCTTTTTATGAATGTGTTTGCCCCGATGCTGGATCATATTGTGATTAAATATAATGTATCAAGAAGGATACCCAATGTCTGATACCCCAACTAAAAATTCAGACAAAAACAGCAAAAAAAATGTTGTCCTGTTTGCCCTGATGCTCTCTGTCATCTGCAGCCTGATGATTACGGCTGCTGCAGTCGGGTTAAAGGGATTTCAGATAGCCAATATGGAACTTGATAAAAAAATTAATATACTTAAAGCCGCTGATCTGATTGGCAAAAAAAAGCTTTCCAAAGAAAAAATAAATGAACTTTATAGTACCCATATCAGGGAAGTCATGGTCGATGATCAGGGGGAAATCATTGAAACCTATGTCCCCAATTCCCTGAACCTCTATTTTTTCCAGGAAGATGACCAGGAGGGAGCAGTAAAAGGGTATATCCTTCCCGTCAACACCAAGGGATTATGGGGGAAAATACAAGGGTATCTGGCCTTTGAAAATGATGGCCAAACCGTATCAGGATTTTCAGTTTTCAGCCATTCGGAAACCCCGGGGTTAGGCGGTGAAATAGAAAGTGCCTGGTTTCAAAAAAATTTTAAAGGCAAAAAAATATTAAACTCTGAAAACAAATTTGTTTCAGTGGGTATTGCCAAAGGAAAGGCTGTAAACCTTCCAAAAGACAAACGAGCCCATTATGTGGACGGGATTTCAGGGGCGACACTGACCGGCAAATATCTTTCACAAGGGATAAAAAAGACACTGATCAAGTATGATTCCGTGTCCAT
>JAHOYS010000116.1 GCA_019038815.1 Desulfobacterales bacterium
TGGACATGTTCATGGCGATGAATATGGATTTCCTCGTCAGTTAAGATCTTACCGTTTTCCATGGAATATATTTTATCTGTGACTGCTTTGGCAAAATCAAATTCGTGTGAAATGACAAAATAAGAGATATCAAGATTGTTCAGAATATTAATCAATTTTTCTTTAACCTTGTGATCTAACCCTGCTGTCGGTTCATCAAGCAAAAGAACCTCGGGCTCCATGGCAAGCACTGCAGCCAATGCTACCAATCGTTTCTGTCCGCCGGACAGCTTGTGGGTTACATCCTCCTCCAGAATTTGTATTCCAAGCTTTTCAAGGGTATTTCTTGCAGTATCAATAGCGTCCTGCGGAGAAAATCCAAGGTTCAGCGGTCCAAATGCTACATCATCCAATACTGTTGGACAGAACAACTGATCATCAGAATCCTGAAACAATAACCCGATTTTAGAACGAACCGGTATAAAGTCTTTCTCATTTTTCAATAATTTTCCAAACACTTCTATGGTGCCGGATTCAGGCTTGCAAAGCCCCATGATCGTATGCAGCAATGTGGTTTTGCCGGACCCATTGGGAGCCATCATTCCAATCCTGTCACCTTTGTTGATCTCAAAATTCAAGTGATCCAAAACATTTGTATCTGATCCCGGATAAGAATAAGAAATATTTTCTAATTTGATTAAACTGGAAGTGTCAGTCACTCTTAACCCTAAATAATTTTAAGTCCATGTAATTTCAAATATGACAAGACTTAAGCTTGCCGCAAATATCCCAATTAAAAAAATCGAGTTTAATCTATTTGGCGGGTAGACGTCAAGGGTATGAAACTTTTGATTGAATCCACGGCACAACATGGCCTGATACACTCTTTGGGCTCTGACTGATGCCCTGACAAAGAGCATGCCGGCAAGATAAGCAAATGTTTTATAAGAATGCAGATTGGTCTTAGGGCTAAATCCCCTGAATTTTGCAGCCCGCAAGAGCCTTTTGTATTCTTCCTCGATAACAGATATGTAACGATAGGACATCAATAAAAGAAAGACCATCTTGTCAGGGACATAAAGCCTGTGAAGTCCGTTTCCAAGGGAAGCCACGGTCATAGTTGCAATAAGACCTGTAAATATTAGTAATATGGTTATCGATTTAATGGTGATTTTGCAGCACAATATGACACCGGGACCTGTTATCCTTAACCAGGAATACTGATATAAGGTTTCTCCATCAAAGGTCAAGGGAAGGATAATCCAGATCATCAAAAGAAACCATAAAAGGGGTTTTAAGCGGTTCAGTACATCCATCCATTTTAATTTAGCCATTGTGATTAAAATGGATGAAATAATAAAATAGAGCCCTGCAATGTAAAGATTATCACAAAGTGCCACAGCAAAGGATAAAATTATCGAAGCAACGATTCTTATTTTAGGATCAAGCTTGTGGATTAAAGACTGACCTGATGCAAATTTTTCTTCAATCATTTCAGGATGTTTTCCTTTTTAAGAATTTTACAGCCAAAGCCAGCCCAAAAATAATGCCGATACCTGTAATTATTTTAAAAATAGAAGGACGTTCTTCCAGTTTTTCTTTTTCCATTATTGCAGCCTGGGTATCTTTGGCTGAATGAACGGTCACAAGCTCATTTTCAGGAATTCTCCACCGGGCTTGATGGGCTGTTCCTGCATCAAGCTTTAATACAAGGTCGGAATCGATTTTTTCAGGAATTTTAAATGAATACTTTCCTTCCTGATCTGTAATTCCTTTATGGACGATTAAACCTTTTTCATTAAAGACAGTTATAGGGGAGTTTTTTGCTTTTCTTTTTGAACCAAAACTGCTTTCCGTATGTATGTAACCATCTTCAACCCATGCAAAAATGATGACTTTGTGAGCAAAAGCAACGCTTGCAGGAATCATTGTTAATATGACTGCAAAGATGATTGTATGTTTTATTTTCATTTTTTTCTCACCGGTATAATTTCAGGGTATACCTTTAAAAGAAATGTGACACAAAAGCCTGTTATAATTCCTTCAATGATCATCACAGGGATGTGAGCACTAATAATGACAAGGCTTATTTCAAAAAAATTTTCATCAGTGAACCATAAGGCCATCCCTAATAACAAGGATGAAAACAATATGGAAAACAGACCTGCTAAAAATCCCGCAGTAAAATTAAGACTTGATGACTTCCCCAGCAATGGCAAAAAAAGATAATGTACAAGCACAGCCGGGACAGCCATCACCACAACATTAACCCCCAATGCCGTAAGGCCTCCATATTGAAAAAAGATTGACTGCAAAAGCAGTGCAGTCAGGATTGCCGGGATTGCTGCAAACCCCAGCAGCAATCCGACAATTCCATTTAAAATCAGATGGGTGCTTGCAGGCCCGATATTTACATGGATCAAGGATGCTACAAAAAAAGCTGATGCCAGAATGGCCACATGAACGATATGGTCATAATCAATCTTTTTTAACCCTATTGCAGTCCCGGCCATCGCCACAACTGCGCCGGAGGCCAATACCGGACCTGAAAGAATGCCTTCTGAAATGTGCATGCTATTTTTCCTGCCACTTTTCAAATTTTACCCATAAAACTGCACCCAACTCTATATCCTTTTCTTCACCATTATGCATCATTTTTTTATCAGATGTATTTAAGGCGGCAAATCCCCACCACCCGGCAGCAGGTGCTGCATAGGTAAATACACCGTTTCCATCAGCCTTTACGGTCTGAGTTATCATATACTCAGATGGTGCATGGACAGTGTTACCTTTATTAAAAAATTCAACTTCAACTTCTGCATAGGGTACAACCTTGCCGTCAAGCTTTATAATTCCCTGAAATACGTTTCCGGCATAAAGGCCAAACGGTTTGGACAAAGGAACAATTTCAGTTTTCAGTCCCAGTTCGCTGTCCCAGCCCTCATCATCACCAAAAGCAGCTGCCACGGTTTTTGTATAATGGACAATAAAACAATCTTCAGCCGGTTCCCAATAGGGTTTGGGTTCCATTACAAATGTATATGCCCCGGGTCTTTTTATGGCATACTCTGTCTTCCAGGCTTTGTGATCCATCACTTTTATTTCTTTAAGCGTTGCATTTAAATCCTGTTTTTTTCCATCTTTGACCACAAAAAAACTTTCAGGTTTTACAAGCGGCATCCCAACCATTTCAAAGGGATGGGAAAAAGAAAGTTCAAGTTCAAGTTTTTTGGAATCCTCCTGCATGACCATATTATCTGAAGGAATAACCATTCCAAAATGTGCTGAAGACAGGCCATAGGAAAAACAAATCATTAGACTTACAATACAAATCAGTTTAAAATTTTTCATTTTACATCTCCTGAAAATAAAAAAACCACAAAAGGTGCCGGTATTCTTTTACCGGTATTGCAACCTTCGTGGTTTAAATTGTTTTTTTAAAGTTTTTTTTTAAAATTCGTTTTTCTTCAGACTTCTGCCTGAAATTAAATTTTAATTATCTTTTCAAGTGCAATATGTCAATGGATAATTGTCAGCTTGAAATTTTTAACTTCTGTTTCTTCCATTCAGGCCGGACCGACCGGGAATTGTCCGGCCTGAATGAAACAGATCATAAGATTTACTTTTTATGCCACGAACCATCTGGCTTTTGGAAAAATTCTCCTGGTTTTGCCCGTTGAGCCTTTCGCTTGGCCTGTACTTTTTCAACTACATCCGGTGTGGTATTCTGCTGTTTTGCAAAATGAGTATAAATCATTTTTCTGTCTTTATTCTCAGCTGCCACAACTCCTTCCTTAGCCCTGGCAGCAGTAACAAATCCAAGATAGCCTCTGTTATTCTCTCCTATAATGCCTTTTGCCTTTAAGTCGGCAATCACGGGGAGACGTTGTTTCATTCTTTCTTTAATCCCAGCACCAAAAGCAACCTGGGATGAAATAACCAGACATACGATTATCAAAATATGTATTTTAAATATATTACGCATATTCATATCTCCTATTCTTTTATTTTGTCTTCAGCAGCTTCAAGATCATCAAAGAAATCATCAAGGGCTTTTTCAACCCTGATGTTTACATCAATGGTGATGTGGATGGGCTTTATTTCAACAGGCTTTACTTCAACCTCATGGCTTGACCGGCAACCTGAAAAAATAAAAAGAACAAGGAACAATGCGATGAAAAATAAGTTTTTGGTCATACGCTCTCCTTTATTAATTTAAAATTGATTGTAATTTATTACCAAATTTTATCACTTCATTAAAGGGAAGTTTTAAATTCACATCAAGTTTTATTCCTTGAAAGTGTGATCCCGGGCTTGATGCATCCACCCGGATAAATCCTCCCATGTCTTTTCGGTACTCAAAGGGCAGGAGTTTAGAAGGTTTTCCATCAAGTTCCATGTTCACATAAAGGATATCTTCAAAGGTATTGAAAACAAGCTTTGCCCATTTATAGTCAAAATCCTTTAATGCCTCCTGTGCCAGATCCAGTTGCACAAATTGCGGGCTGTCCATGGGAATACCAGCCGTAATACTGTCTGTATTCTCAATCACCACTTTTCCGCCGCTTCCAGGGGTTGAAAATAAAAATCCATTATCAAAAGAAAAGTTGCCGTCTGAATAAATCACGGGAATCCGTCCGTTCAAAGTGCCGCTCCCTTCGGCATTGAATGCACCCATCTGCTTTAGGAGTTGTGCCATTTCCAACCGGTCACAATAAAGGGTTAGAAAATAGGTATTATTATCCTGAGGGAACCTGATGGATTCAGTTGAAACAAGTCCGTTACACCATTTGAACAATATATTTTCAATCAGCAGTGATTTGCCGTCTTCAATGCTGAATCGAACTTTTGCATCCTCTATTTTGATTTTATTTGCTTTAATTGAATCAATGGTCAATATCTGACCCGGAACAGTTTCCGGAACCAGCAGGTCATTAAACACCAATGTTGAGTTGATCCCGGTTGCAGTGAAATTCGTATCAGGTATCAATATTTTTCCATCATTTATATTAAGGTGCATGGAAGTTTTTAATTGATGGTTCAAAAATTCTGCCTTTCCTTTTGCAAAAACCGTCACATCAATATCTGCATCAGGAATAGTTTGCGGGA
>JAHOYS010000405.1 GCA_019038815.1 Desulfobacterales bacterium
GAGGGAATGCTATGGGAATGGGCAGACAAAACGGCAGAAGGAACTGTCAGGCACCCGGCCGGGGAAGAGGATACGGCCAGAGAGGCACTTTTTCTCCTGCATCGGGTTCAGCCGCAGAAGATGCTTTGCAAAGCAGTGTAAATATGCTTGAAGCCGAACTTGCAGCAGTTAAACAACAATTGAAGGATCTGTCTGAATCCGGAGAATAAGTCAAACCTGAAACATCTGAAAAGGAGCTGGGTAATAAAATTATTATTCAGCTCCTTTTTAAACGATTATAATTCAGTGATCATTTTCTTTAAAGCAGACAAATCATCTTCATTGGGGTGTCCGACTGCCTGATCTGCATCACCAATCCAGACAGGAGGCTCAGGCTTTTGTTTTACTTTTTCCAATACTTTTGGATTCACTTCTCCCTGGCAGGTAAAAACACCGGCAATTTCAGATCCATTTGTAAGATCAGTGGCATGATTAACGGCATTTCCAGCATGGGTTGAACCTGCTTTTGCACCATGGGTTGCAAAAAGAAACAACCGATCCTCTTTTCCCAGTTTTGCAAGATATTCACTGGACTTTGGATCCGGTTTTCCTGCCATCAACCAGAATCCGACGAACGTTAAATCGTATCCTTCGGTGGAAGGCGCTTCATCAACAGGGAAAATATCTTTTTCCCCTTCCAGGCTATTGTAAATTGCATCTGCAAGCTTTTTGGTGTTTTTACTTTGGCTGGAATAAACAATCAAAGATTTCATTTTTTTCTCCATTTTTCATTAGTGCCGGTTGGTAATATCCTAAATATCATATACGCTGTTATAGCTGATTTATAACAACAGCAAATTATATACCAAAGGAATATTAAAACCGGAAAAATATGATGTTTATTTAAAAATAATATTTAATGGATAAAAGGATTTTTGCATTATTTATTTTTTCGCCATATTCTGTTTTACTTTTTCTTAAAAGAAATCCTGTTTTCAGATCCAGCGTTAAATTGGTCAATGGAGAATAGGTGACCTGGGGGGTTATGGATACACTTTTATCATCCAGGTTATAAATAAAGGTTATTGCCGGAACAAAATATAAAATATCAAAGGGATCTTTTTGAGAAACCTTTAAATACAGATAGTCTCTCATGACAGCCTGCTGGTTATAATAGGCTGCATATGTCTTGCTTTTAGAAATAGCTGCTTTGCTTGATGTATTTAAATACTGGTCATACCCTCTTTCAATAAATGCAAGATAATTTTCATACTCCTGCCCGGAATATCCCTGCCCATTCCGATAATATTCTAATATATAGGTCGTATCCTGGCTTGAAAGATACCGAAGGCCCAGCAATAAATTAAACGCCGTGTATTCCTGCTCACTGGTATTCCCATATTCATCAATTATATATTGATGATAGTCTTGAACCAGAGCTGCATCCCCATGAATTTCAAACGAGGGGGAAAGATTCTTAGAAAAATCCATTCCTATGCGGTTATCCATATTATCACTGATTAAAAACATGAAATCAATATCAGTATCAAAGGCAAAAAAATAAATTTTTCCACCCCAGATGAGTTCATTTTTTGGCCCTATCTCATGATTAATATCCCTGTTAACCGGCATGAAAACAGGTGTTACGGCAATCGTTTGCAAAATGCCTTCCATACTCTTGATATAATCAGTGCTCAAGGAATAATACCCTTCCAATGTTGCATCAGGATCATCAATATTTTTTGGTCTGCTAAAGAACGCAGAAGGGCTGAATGCATATCCTTTTCCCCATTTATGCACTTTTTTGCCGGCATCTACCGCCCACGAAACAGAAGGCTGAAAAGTTATGTAAGCCTCTTCAACCTTTCTTTCAGATTCCCAGTCTACATCTTCATTATAATATATAAGACTGTTAAAACGACCATAAAGTGTAATGGTATTCCATTGGTATTGACCTTCAATTGTGAAATCAAAATCAGTCTGCCAGAATGTATTGTCTTTTTTTGTATTAAGGTACTTTTGTTTAAATAAAAGCGCATCAGAGTCAAAAAACTTTATTGTTTCTTTTACTTCAATATCTGCATTAATAGAGTATGGCTTTTTTGTTACTTCCTCAATTTCAAAATCAAGATCTAAATCAATCTTTTCTGAAAATGCTGCTGAATTAAAAAGCAATGTGATAAAGCAAGCAGCTATAATGATAAAAGCCTGTTTCATTATTATCTCAGCCCATCAATTTTATTCATATAGTTCAGGCTGAATATCTCATCGGCAAGTTCTTTTGTTTTTACTTTTGCAAACACAATATAAGATTTATATCCTTTATACAAAGGGCTGTCTGTTTCAATAACTGCAGGTCTTACAACACCATTGCCAAAATCCTTGATGTCTTTAAAATAAAGATTTTTTATTAACATTCCAGATGCTGCATAACACTCGATCTTATGAGGAAGCAACTTTTCAGAATCAAGAAACATGGTAACGTTTTCATAGGCAACATTTTTAAGTTTTGCCTTTAAATAGAGGGTGTATCCTTTATCTGTTGTTTCTATTTTTTCGCAATTATATTCAGCACTGTAATCCACCCGCATAATATCAGAATTGTTAAAGACACCACCTGTTACGGACTGGAGGCTTGTTATTCTTAGCGGCTTGCCTACATTTGGAATATACAGCCACATGTTTTCCCCGATACGCAAAGTACTTCTTCCCTTTTCACTGGCCGGTGAAAGAAAAACCGATGCTATCTTTTCTTTACCTTTTTTTACAGAGAACATGACAAATTCTTTTTTTGTGCCATCCGGCTCTATATTTATCAGTTTCCGGTACATTTCAAAGCTTTCCGGATTGAGGTTCCCATCAACCTGTTTGAGGATTTCATTTCCATCCAGAGCATATACGGTTATTGGAGAAAACATCATTATTATAAACAGAGCGAATATAGCTGTCATGATTGTCTTTTTCATCTTTCCACCTTTATTAATTATTGGTTAAACGTGCCCCAGTGCATCCACCGGTTCCATTTTTGAGGCTTTATAGGCCGGCTGCAAGCTTGCAAATACAGAAATTAGAAGCACAATCCCTGATACCCACAAAAGTTCAGTTATATTCACAGTGGGAGATAATAATAAATTATCCTGTCGTCCAAAGGCAAAGCTGATTTTATAAATATTTAAAATAAATATACCTCCCAACCCAATGATATTGCCGACAATTGCACTGATAAGACCCAGTAACAGCCCTTCTGCAAGAAAAAGACCCATGATTTTGGAAGGTGCAGTTCCGATTGCCGACATAGTTCCGATTTCTCTTATACGTTCGTAAACAGACATCATCATAACATTTAAAATACTGATCAAAACAATTGCGATCATAATTATTTTCATTGTAATGGTCATAAAATCAATCATTATAGCAATGTTTGAAAATGGGGAAAGCTTGTCCCAGGGATGGATTTCAAACTCAGGCATTCCTTTTTTATTTATAAAGGCGGCTAACTTGGAGGAGATTTCTTTATATACTTTTTCAAGTTTATCAAAATCATGTAACCGAATGGCAACTTCAATAACTTCCGGCTTATCCATTCGTAAAAGCTCTTCAGCATCTTTTATGTGCATATATCCTTCTTTGCCCTGGGGACCTAATATGCTTTCAATAATACCTGCAATTGTAAAATTCAATCCATTTACACTGCCGTCTTTATTGTTTGCAACCAGGACTATGGGATCACCAATTTTGAGCTTCAGCCCTTTTGCAAGTTTTTCAGGGATAATAACTTCGCCTTTATTTAACAATATGCCGGGTTCTCTATTTTTATCAAATGTCATCCGGGTTGCTACATCCGGGCAGACCAATATTTCTTTTTCAGGACTTATGGCATTGAGACGGATATTGGTTGTGTCGGTAAAATTACTTAACATGGCATTAAGCTTAATTCTCGGAGCAAAAGCTTTTATACCGGCATTGCTTGAAAGTAATTCCTCAATTTTTTTGTATCGTTTTGAATCCAGTGTTAAATTTAACGGCATGGTATCAATAGAAGAAACATATCCTTTTTTATGAATCTGCATTTGTGAAAGGTTTGAATCTGTAATTTGCCCTATCATCATAGCTTTAAATGAGCCGGCAAGACCTGAAAACAAAATTACAAGCACAATGCCAAGAGTAATTAAAAGAGATGTTAACATGGTTCTTCGTTTGTATCTTAAAAGATTACGGAGTGCGATTTTAAATATTCGTATCATTTTTTTAACTCCTTTTTGCTTTTCATGGCTTATATAAGCTTGCCGTCAACAAGCGTGTATGTGATTTCTGCCTCATCCATAATTCGCGGATCATGGGTGGAAAATATAAACGTGGTACCAAATTTGTCTTTCATATCCCTCATCAGGCGAATTACATTTATGGAAGATGTCTTATCGAGATTTGCAGTGGGCTCATCTGCCATAACAAGTTTTGGTTGAGTGACCAAAGCTCTTGCCACGGCAATTCTTTGTTTTTGCCCTCCTGACAGCTGATCCGGGAATTTATCTTTTTGATTAAGCATGCCCACAGAATCAAGGACTTCAAGAATCATATCCTTTCTTTTTTCAGCCGGCTCATTTCTAATCATAACAAGAGGGTATTCTATGTTTTCGTAAGCCGTCAATACTGGGAAAAGGTTGAATGACTGGAAAATAAACCCAATCACATTTCCCCGGAATGCAGCTCTTTTCTGGCGGTCGAATGTATCAACCTGTTTGCCGTCAACAATAATTTTGCCCCTGGTCGGCATATCAAGACATCCTATCATATTGAGCATAGTGGTCTTTCCACTTCCTGAAGGACCTACAAAAGAAACAAATGCTGATTTTTCTATGGACAGGTTGATATCACTTAAAGCTGCGACCTCAACATCACCCGTCTGATATATTTTTGAAACATTTTTGATTTGAACTAGAGCCATAACTGTCTCCTTTGATAAATAAAAGTCATAATAACATCCATTGTTTTTAATTTCATCTTAAATTTGTCCTTTGTGTGCTGATCAAATTCATATTTAAACATAATTTAAATAATTGTTGCAAAAGACATACCATTCAAGACAAAATCC
>JAHOYS010000413.1 GCA_019038815.1 Desulfobacterales bacterium
TGCAGTGATCATTGATGTATTTTTTCCTTGTAAATAAATAAAAAAAACCACAGGAATTAGCCCAGTGGTTCGAAAGCAACGGGCATCATGCCGATTTTTTTGATAAAAAGCAAGAATTTTCTATCAAAAAATTGAACTTGTAAACATCGAATTTAATTATTCCTGGGAGTCAATGATTCTTGCATTATCATGACTTCACATTTTATCGAGAATCAGTTTTGAATTGTATTGGTATCTTTAACTTTTCAAACTGTGGACTATGTCTTCCATGAGAAGGCAAGTCAAGTGTTCGATTCACGAACATCCATTTTTATTTTAAAGAGTGCTTAATATTCTGTGTCATCATTACTGATTCCAACGTCCAGTTCAAGTCAGCGGAAGTAAAGTCAGATCCGAGAATGGGCCCCCAAAATAGCCACGTCGGAGGAGTTGACTTTTGCTGGAGCGAGTTTCAAACTCACTCTTTTTTATTAACCCAGACCGTCACGCTTCCATTCGCACTCTTTTTTGAGACTGCCATTGTCTCGGTGCATGTTAAGATCCGTCGGCAGGAGCTGCAATCTATTAGGCGCACTCGTCATTCGTTGGGGCATCCAACCGGTGCAAGACATAGTCCGCAGTCTCCTGGACAGGACGTCTTGGGTCAAAAATTATTTATGCTACTGCTTTATCCATATTTTTATAAAATGGATTGTATTTTTGATCGCTTATCCATAATCGATGCAGCAAAACGGCAAGCTTCCGTGCTAAAGCCACAGCTGCACGTTTCTTTGCATTTTTGCCACCCCTTACAACTATTGATAATCCATAATTGCGTAAATCACATTCAGGGCCAAAAGGACCAATAATATAATGCCCACAACTGACAAGCAGAGATCTCAGATATGTATTTCCCGCTTTGCTTATTCTCAACTGTTTATCACATCTTCCAGATTGATCTCGCTTTGGTGTTAATCCTAAAAAGGCCCCCACTTGTCGGCTTTTTGTGAAACGATGGGGATCTTCGATCGTTAATACAAATGCCAGGGCGGTGACAGGACCAACACCAAGTACTTGAAGTAGTTTTTCTGTTTCTGAATACTTTTTGCATAATTTGTTGATTTGACGATCCATTTCTTTAACCTGTTGGGTCAGAAGATCAATTGCGGTTATTAATGGTTCAAGTGAATCTTTTAATTCTTTTGGTATATGAGCGGGGGCTCGTCTTGAAAAACTCGGCGTGCTGCATTTTGGAATCCTACAACCACATGTTTTTGTTACACTGCGGATATGATTAATCATTCGTACACGATTTTGAACCAAGGTATCTCTTGCTTTTATGATTCCTAAATCAGCATACGCTTGTCGATCTCTATGTTTTATTGGCCATAGCAACCTGGGTTCAACCCGGCAAACCATTGCCAGTACCCTGGCATCCCTTAAGTCTGATTTGTCATTGCTGTCCCAAATGATTCTTAGCTTACGTGGATTACCAACATACACAGTACAACCGATTTCCTTTAAAAGTCTACTGATCCAAGGCGAGTGAGTTCCTGCTTCAATAGCAACAGTAGCTTTTTTATATCGAGAGAAAAATTTTCTAAGGGAAAGCTCTGTGTTGCGAATGGTTTTCATTTCTATCTCTTTTCCTTTTTCATCCATTACAACAACCACATGATTTTGGTCCCCCAAATCCATACCTATTGTGATATTATTATCCATGGCTGGTTCCCTCCTTTTTTTGCAGCTTAATGACTGCGTATTTATTAAGTTTAGAGTGTGATTATATCACAACTCTTGGGGGGTGCCAGCCTTCTCATCTTGTCTATACGTCCGGCGTGGTTTTTGAAATTTTATTGGTCCTGATTTTAGCCAGTAGTGCCCACCTAATTTGATATATTGTAATCTGAGATGTTTTTTATGCTGGTTTTATTAACGTATGGGAAGGGTTTTATTAAAATTTATTTGTTATCAAAAGCTAAAAGAATGCCTACTTTTAGCAATTTAAAGATAAATAGTTGTTATAAAAATCCGTTGGATTCTATTCGGGCTATTTCAGTGGAAGAATTGCGTTCTGATTGGTCACAAGAGCTTCACAAATCTGTTGTTCTTTCGATTTTAAATAATTCACAATGGAACTGTTATTAGACTCATCCCAACGTTTCCTCCCAATTTTGATGAATATTCTGGCGGTCCCTGTATCAATGATAAAGTCATATGATAATGTTATTGAGTTTTTGCGAGAATCAAAATTGTATTCCTTATAGGTATTTTTAAGAAAGTCCAGAACAGTTTCTTTTTTTGTTGCAGCCATATCGTTTCTCCTTTGTGGGAGTGTGGGTTTCAACATTAGTATAGCGGCTGTTTGTGAGCCCCGACTTTGCCCTGGGGTTTAAAATAGTTTGTAAAAAATTCGGGTATTTTAGTTTCAAACTCCATTTCTTCATTATTAAAGGGGTGTTTAAATTTGATCGAAAGAGCATGTAACCCCAAACGCCCCTTCTCGTTCTCACTATACTTTAAATCACCGACAATGGGATGCCCAAGTTCGGACAAGTGAACACGGATTTGATTTTTTTTGCCCGTTAAAAGATCAATTTCCAATATACTATAGTTCTTAGATTCATTTTTTACCGTATATTTAGTCTTGGCCAACTTTCCTTCTTCTGGGTTCTCGACAGAGTGCATCAGATAATCTTCTCCTTCAGCAAGATAAGACTCAATAATTCCACTTTTTTTTGTTAAATTACCATGAACGATAGCCAGGTATTTTTTTTCTACATTGCCCCACTGGCTTGCAAATTTCTCACGGATCTTGAAACTTTTAGCAAAGACCAACACTCCAGAGGTCTCACGATCCAAACGATGTATAACAAACAGGTTGACCTTTGCCCTTGGATTGCCTTTTCTAACATAATTTATAAGCAATTGATGAGCTGCTTTCTCTTTTTCGTACTTCGCTTTAACGCTCAAAAGACCTGAGCTCTTATCAATGACAATGATGTCCCGATCCTCATACATGATACTGATGCCAGCAGGCACATATTTAGATCTTATTTTTATTTTTGTTTTAATCACAGTGGTTTTCTAATAAATTTTTGCTTAACATGTCTCGAATGTCTATTTTGATTGATTAACACATTTAAAAGGCCTGACTTCATTTGATATATACTAAGAAGTCCATCTTAAAAGTCAAACCAATGCTTGCTGCCGGTAGTTTGCTCCTCAATTCCCCTCGGTTTGATCTGCCAGATCTTCAGAAATTTCATCAAGATTTGAATTGATATCATTGATGCTCTATATGCCCTATGGCAGGTGTCCATAGGATAATAATACTTAACTCTGGTAAATCAGTTTTTCAGACCCAACACTCATGCTATTATCATAATCTGAATCTTCAATATATGTTAATTCAGGAATATAAACTGGTTCTATCTCAGGCGGACCATGGTTGCGAATATCCCAAAGATCCAGGTGTTTTAACAATTTGTTCTACGCGTGACCTTCAGGTTATGATATCAAAATCATCAACAATGCTCATATCTGCAGGGAATATGTGTTACCAATCTTGCAAGCCAATCTACACGCCTCTATTCCCCGCCATTCTCCTCAATCAAGAGTTCGATCCGGCGGTTTTTTGCCTTGCCCTCCACTGTGTCGTTAGATGCAATGGGTCGCTGAGAGGAGAATGCCCGCGACTCAAAACGAGACTCTTCTATCCCTTTTTCTACGAGGAAGTGTACAATATTAATGGAACGAGCAGAAGCCAGTTCCCAGTTTGTTGCAAATGTCGAGACAAGCTTAAGACTGATCGGTATATTGTCTGTATGTCCTTCAACTATGATATTCACATTCTTGTGATTCTTGAGTGTCTCTGCTACCTTGGAAAGCACGGATTTCCCTCTGTCAGACAATATTGCGATCCCGGACGGATAGAGTACAGTTGCGGCCACCGTAATCTTGACGCCCGTTGGCGCCTGTTCAACCTCGATCTCGGTTTCAGTTGCGAGTTTCTCTTTAAGCGCATCATAGGTTTCATGAGTGGACGGGCGGTATGCTATCTCAAACTCGAGATCATTCACGTTTGATCCATAATATGTGATAGTGTTGTGCCGGTGCACCCATTTGCCTTCGCGATTGGATCGGTATTCAATTGGTTCCAAATTTGCAGGAAACACCCATGAATAAGAAATCTTTTCAAAGTTGTCGGGGCTGTTCCAGAGTCCGTAATGGCCGTCAGGTGTCTTAACTTTATCTCGGTAATTACTAAAATTATACACACCATCTTCAGTGACATGCAGGCCGGCTTCAAGTTCAACCCGCTCCATGCCGGCGAAGTTTCTTCCAGGCATTTTCAGAATAGTGTAGCCGTTTTTTGAAACCGTATCCCATGCGTATTCATTAGGATAGATGTAAAGAAAATCTTTGATATAATCCTCTGTTTTATATCCTTCCCTGTTTCGAAACCACATGTTGTAATTGGAGTAGTCGGAGCGGTTAGTCGTATATATTAATGCGTGCCGGCCATCTTCCTCCAGGAAATAAATTTGCTCTGAAATAACACCTGATGCTTCTGCAAACGATGCAGACGCAAGCAGGCAAAGTGCTATCAATAATTTTTTCAAATGAGCCATTATAAAACCTCCTTTTCATTTATCCCTAATTTCCAATTTCTATTCTAATTTTTCCCTAATTATCATGGGTAAACCCCCGGCTCTGCCGGGGAGACTCCCAAAGTTTGACAATTACGGGAATAATCATAAGCCTCCAAATGATATGAGCCGCTCAAAGATCATAGAAAAGGAGACTTTCGATGAATAATTATAATAAATTAAACCATACGACATGGGATTGCAAGTATCATTTGGCCTGGATTCCAAAATACCGGAAGATGATGATCCAGGTTTTACCAATTTGCCTTGCGCCTCTTAAGATAAGCGGCTTTCTTCTATAACGTATTGGTTTAAAAAGACAAGGTTGTTTTTAATATGCTTCTTTAAAAAG
>JAHOYS010000130.1 GCA_019038815.1 Desulfobacterales bacterium
TTTCTCGCAGCACTGGAACAGGTTTTTTCTTGCTTTAATAAAAAAAGAATAGTATTTATTTTGTAATTTTATCGTATAAAAAATAGATATATTGCAAAATATTAAAAATATTCTAATGAAAATCAAGGAAAACATAACTTTAATAGGAATGCCTGCTGTTGGCAAAAGCACGGTGGGAAATCTGTTGGCCCAAAAAATCGGATTTGATTTTCTTGACTCAGACGATTTAATTCAGTCAAAAGAACAAAAAACACTTTCCAGGATTATCTCTGAACAAGGCCTTGACCGATTTCTAAAAATTGAAGAAAATCATATTGTCGGCATAGAGTGCTCAAATCATGTCATTGCGACCGGCGGCAGCGTTGTATACAGCTCAAAAGCCATGAAACATCTTTCCAGAAACAGCACCATTATCTATCTTTCCATTGATCTTGATACGCTTTTAACAAGACTTTCAGACACCAAATCCCGGGGAGTTGCCATTGGCCGGGGAAAGAACATTGAAGATCTTTACAAAGAAAGAACACCCTTATATGATATATATTTTGATATAAAAATTGATTGCGGATCAATGACAGCAAAACAAGTTGTTGAAAAAGCAATGAAATATTTATCTTGAGGCAAAGGGAGAGCTGTTATGAAAGAAATGCTGTCAACCAGAGAAGTTGCAAAATTTTTAAACGTCAATGAAAAAATGGTATATTCACTCATTGCGGAAAAAGGCCTGCCCGCCTCCAAGGTTACAGGCAAATGGTTGTTCCCCTTACATCTGGTTCTCCAATGGGTAGAAGTAGGTACCGAGAACTACCCTCAACTTGCCAAGCTTCCCCCTTATCACGGGCTTGTCCTCATTGCAGGCAGCAATGATTTGTTGCTGGATAAAATGATTTCAACCTTTAATCTTAAACACAAAGAACATATGGCCATGTTCGGTATTGCAGGCTCCATGGGCGGTTTAAGGGCCTTGAAGCATAATCTTTGCCACATTGCTTCAAGCCATCTTATTGCAGACAATGAAGAGTATAATTTCCCTTTTTTAAAAGATGAAATGAACCAGATCCCGGCAGTCGTGAATTTTTGTTTAAGAGAGCAGGGCATTATTGTCCAAAAGGGGAATCCAAAAAATATCCGATCGGCAAAAGATCTTGGAAAACCAGATATCAGCATTATCAACCGCGCCTTAGGTACCGGAACCCGGCAGCTTTTTGATAAAGAGCTGAAAAAATCAGGGATAAAAGGCGAAACCATAGATGGATATAAAAATACTTTATCCAGACATATGGATGTTGGTTTACAGATCCTGACGAACAAAGCAGATGCAGGCCCCGGCATCAGACCGGTTGCCACTGTTCTGGGGCTTGATTTTATTCCCATCTGCTGGGAACGGTTTGATCTGCTGATTAATAAAGACCGGTTCTTTGATCAGGGGATCCAGCTTTTTTTATCCCTTTTAAAAGGAAAGGTGATTCAGAGCGCCGCAGAGGAATACGGCGGGTATGATTTATCCTATACCGGTAAAATGCTTTACCCGGAACCGGAACCTGAATAAACCTTTTTTACCCGGGGTGTTAAAGCAGATACGATCTCATAATTGATTGTATTTATCCTTTCTGCCAGCTCATCTGCACCAAGGGTTTCATCACCTTGGGAACCGATCAACACAACTTCATCACCCGGATTTATATCAGAGATGTCTCCCACGTCAACCAGGGTCTGATCCATGCAGACCCGCCCGACAACAGGTGCTCTGTGTCCTTTTACAAGCATGATGCCATTGGAAGAAAACCGTCTTGAAAACCCATCGGCATATCCGACGGGTACTGAGGCAAGCCTTGTCTGTCTCCGGGTTACGTGGGTCATTCCATAGCTGACACAAAACCCTTTGGAAACCTCTCTTACCGCCGTCACAATGGATTTTAATGTCATGGCCGGAACAAGTTTTACTTTTGACTGATCCACCTCACCGGAAGGGTAGAGTCCATAAATGGAGATGCCGGCTCTCACCATATCAAAATGAGACCCGGGAAATTCAATAATTCCTGCGCTGTTTGCAGCGTGACAGGTCGAAAGTTCGATTCCTTTTTTCTTTAAATCGTCCAGTAAAGATGCAAACAACTCTATCTGTAAATCAGTATAACTTCTATCCTTGCAGTCGGCAGCAGCAAAATGAGTATAGACACCCTTAAGATCAATACCCGGCAATTTTACAATTTCTTGAATTTTTTTTAATACCTGTTTTCTTGCCGTTTTCTGGGACAGGCCTTTGTTTTTGTCAATAATCATGCCGACCCTGCCCATTCCGGTATCAATCTTTAAATGCACTTTAACAGGCTTATTTAATAACTTTGCTTTGCTGGACAAGGCTTTGGCCATCTTGAGACCATACACCGTAGTAACCAGATTCATGTCGTTTATCATGGCTGCCTGTGCCGGATGGATATATCCAAAAACCAGCAAAGGAGCCTCAATCCCGGCTTCCCGAAGCTCGACAGCTTCGTTGAGTCTTGCTATCCCCAGCCAGTCAGCGCCGCTTTGAAGAGCTTTTTGGGCTACCTTTACCGCCCCGTGGCCATAACCATCCGCCTTGACCACTGCCATGAATTTAGATTTTTTGTCTGTAATTTGTTTTAGATTTTGAATGTTCTTCTGGATGACATCAAGATCAATACAGGCCTTTACAAGAGGATATTCCATGCATACTTCCTTTCCAGGAGATTTTCACCTTTAACGGACAACCGATGTTATAACATATTTATCGATTGTCTCTTTTAGTTCAAGCATCTCTTTATCAGAAAAAAAGTTATTATCCTCTTTTAAAAATTTTGGATCAAGTACTTTTACGTTCCTTGAGCACTTCTGAAGAATATATTTTGATGCGCCCGTTATCATTTCCCCGACAGCCTTCATGATTTCTTTACTGACAAACGGCCTGCTGCAAGTGGTTCTGAACTCATAGGCAGGTGCTTGTTCCATTAAAAGGCGGGCGCTTTTAAAAATTTTTTGAGCATCAAATTTTCCCGGCACGACAAGATGATAATTTTCAAGGGTAGTTTTTATGTCCATGGAAATAAAATCAACCAGCCTGTCTTCAAAAAGCTTTGCCAGTACATGGGGACGGGTACCGTTACTGTCCAGCTTTAACTTATATCCCATATTCTTGACTTTCCGGCAAAAGGGTATCAGATCTTTTTGCAGTGTGGGTTCTCCGCCCGTAATTACAACCCCTTCTATGAAGCCTTTTCTTTTTTCTAAGAATTCAAAGATCTTGTTTTCATCATAAAGATTGCCAGCCTCCTTTTGAGGGATGGCGACCAGATCAGGGTTATGACAGTACGGGCAGATGAAATTACACCCCTGTGTAAAAACAATGCAGGCTATGGTTCCAGGAAAGTCAATCAGGGAATTTTTTTGAAATCCGCCAATATTCATCTTTATGTTTTCTTTATCAGGCTACATTAAATGTTTTACGCATGAAAAATTCTGTCTGTTTTCCGTCATTCCATTGTCCTACAGGCCTTAGGTAGCCGACCACTCTTGAGTAGACTTCAGTCGGGGCATCACAGGTTTCGCATTTCTCATGCTCTCCTGAAATATATCCATGGGACGGACAGACACTGAATGTCGGGGTCAATGTAAAATACGGCAGTTTAAATGACCTGGACACCTTGTTCACTACATTTTTTACAACTTCGATATCCACAACTTCTTCCCCAAGGAAAAGATGCTGGACAGTTCCTCCGGTATATTTGACCTGCAGCCTGTCCTGAAGCTCCAGGGCTTCAAAAACATCATCGGTATAGTTTACCGGCAAATGGGTGGAATTAGTATAAAAAGGCGCTTTCCCCTGTTTATAGTCTTCTTCATTGGCACAGATAATCTCTTCATACTTGGCTTTGTCCATACTGGCAAACCTATAGGTGGTGCCTTCGGCCGGAGTTGCTTCAAGGTTGAAGATCTCATTGGTTTCTTCCTGCAATTGCTCAATCTTGGTTCTGATATGATCCATAACCTTTATGGCAAACTCCTGACCGCTTTGTGTGGCAATATCTTCGCCCATAAAGTTGAGACAGGCCTCATTCATGCCCAGGATTCCGATGGTTGAAAAATGATTGCGCCAGTAAACACCGGTGCTCTCTTTGATTTTTCTTAAATAAAATCTTGAATAGGGATAAAGATCACCCTCTGTAAATTTTTCAAGAATCTTTCGTTTAATGCCCAATGAGTCTGCTGAATATTTAATGAGTGTGTCCAGTTTCTCAAAAAAATCATTTTCATCTTTTGCCAGGTAGCCGATTCTCGGCATGTTTATAGTGACAACCCCAATGGAACCGGTCAATGGGTTGGCACCAAACAGACCGCCTCCCCTTTTTCTCAATTCTCTGTTATCCAGCCTTAACCGACAACACATGGAACGGGCATCTTCAGGATCCATGTCTGAATTTACAAAATTTGAAAAATAGGGGATGCCGTATTTTCCGGTCATTTTCCAGATGTTCTCAAGCTTTGGATTGGCCCAGTCAAAATCCTCGGTAATATTATATGTCGGAATCGGAAAGGTAAACACACGGCCTTTTGCATCCCCTTCCATCATGATTTCGGCAAATGCAGCATTCAGCATGTCCATTTCTTCCTGATACCCGGCATAGGTCTGTTCTCTATATTCTCCGCCGATCATAACGGGGGAATCCTTTAAAGTAGACGGCACATTCAGGTCCATGGTGATATTTGTAAAAGGCGTTTGAAATCCGACCCTTGTGGGGATATTGATGTTAAATACAAATTCCTGGAGTGCCTGTTTGACCTCTTTGTAGGACAAGTTGTCTTCCCTGATAAACGGCGCTAAAAGTGTATCAAAATTGGACATGGCCTGGGCACCGGCAGCCTCGCCCTGCAATGTATAGAAAAAATTGACAATCTGACCCAGCGCACTTCTGAAATGTTTTGGCGGAGCAGATTC
>JAHOYS010000357.1 GCA_019038815.1 Desulfobacterales bacterium
CTTTTCCAGCCTTTAATCATGCACATCACAGCTTTTCAGCGACACTGCCTTTTTGTGCTCATAATCCGCACACAATACTAAAGGCGTGAACATATTAACGTTACGTTAACATGTTTACAATAATAATATGACTTCAAAAGTTAAGCACTACTCTGTGAATTTGCAAATAAATAAATAGCCGAACATATCATTTAAGCTGTATCCCATGTTTCTTGATACGTTTCCATACAGTTATCCGGCTGACGCCTAAAATACCTGCCGCTCTGGTCTGATTTCCGTCAGCCTGTTGAAGTGCATTAAGAAGCTTTTCCTTTTCAGACAGTCCAACCTTGACTATACCATTGTGTTCTATCCTTTTTGAAAGCCTGGTATCCAGGGAATTAAAGCTTGTGATCTTTTCCGGCAGATGTTCGGAGCCAATGCTTTTTCCCCTTGCCAGGACAAAAGCATATTCAACGCTGTTTCTCAATTCCCTAATATTCCCGGGCCAGGGGTATGCCACCATCAGCCGCATAGCTTCCGGTGTAAAACCTAAAATGTTTTTTCCTGTCTTTTCAGCATGAAGGCTTATAAAATGCTGAATAATCAAGGTAATATCATCTTTGCGCCGATGCAGCGGCGGACAGGTTAAAGGAAAAACATTGATTCTAAAAAAAAGATCCTCCCGGAATGCGCCTTCTGATATCAATTTTTCAAGATTTTTATTTGTTGCTGTAATGATCCTCGAATCAATGGGAATGGATTTATTTGTACCGACCCGCTGAATCATTTTTTCTTCCAGAACCCTTAGCAGTTTAACCTGAACAGAAAGGGGAATATCGCCGATTTCATCCAGGAAAATAGTTCCTGTGTGCGATGCCTCAAACCTTCCTATCCTGTCTGTCTCAGCACCGGTATAGGCTCCTTTTACATGGCCGAATAATTCACTTTCAAGAATATTTTCACTTAATGCAGCACAATTTACTTTAATAAAAGGTTTAGAGGCCCTGTTTCCGGTTTCATGAAGTGCCTTGGCAACCATCTCTTTTCCAGTACCACTCTCTCCTAAAATCATTACCGGTGTATCCAGTGAGGCCACGCTCTCTATATGTTCATAAAGGCTCTGCATCACCGGTGTTCTACCGATGATGCCATGAAATCCGTCATCAATATGATACATTCGTTTGATGGAGGCCAGTTCATTTATATAATTAATATTTTCAGATATGTCTTTCAGGGTTTCAACCGCACCAACAATCTCATTTTTCTCATTAAAAAGCACGGTTGCATTTTTTACAATGGGAATGGTCTGGTTCTGCCTGTTGGTAATCACACATTTTTTTTCCCTGATAAGACCTTCAGAAAAAAGCCTGCACCAGTTCTTTCCTTTTCCCTTTCCAACAATCTTGCACCCCGTGCAGTTCAAAATTCTGCAGGATTGACCTTTCAGCTCTTTTTCCGAGTAGCCGGTAATCAACTGGGCAGTTTGATTGGCTGCAAGAAAAATTCCGCTTTCATCAACGATGATAATTCCATCCGGCACAGAATCAATAATGTGCCGCCATTGTTTGCCAATTTCCATGTTGTCCTCGCAAGTATTAACACTGTTAACTAATTGCTTAACACATTATTAACATTATTACAATAAAAATTATAAAATGATAATTATAAAAAAGCTATGTATTGATGAATATCCTTTAAATTTAATTAGTTATAATAATAGTTCATGAATATTTTCTTAAATGGCACACTCATTGCTCTATATGAGTCAATACAAAGAACATATAAATTTTAAGGAGGAAAAATGAAAGCAAACAAAATAAAAATCTTACTTCTGGCCTTGCTGGCAGGCCTGGTGCTGTTAACAGGATGTACAGCAACCAAAACGGCAAAAACCGCTGCAATTCCAGCCGAAGAGACCTCATGGATGTTTCATGATATCGTGGATGCAAAGTTTGTAAAAGCACACATGACTGTTCCCATGCCTGAGAATGTGATGATGATTGATGCAAGACCTTACAAAGGCAAACACGCAAAAGGACATATTCCCGGATCCGTCAGTATTCCTTTTTCTCAATTTGACAAAAAGCTGAATCTCTTACCAGAAGATAAAAATGCTCTGTTGATTTATTATTGTGAGGGAATTAAATGCAAGCTCAGCCACAAATCCGCCAAAAAAGCTGAAAAACTCGGTTATAAGAATGTAAAAGTATATGCAAAAGGATATCCTGAATGGGTCAGTCTTAAAGGAAATTATGGGGCTGTAAGTATTGAGCATGTCACAAAACTCATCGCTGATAATAACGCCGCAATTATTGATGCCAGGCCAAAGAAAACCAAATTTGACAAAGCACATATCCCCACAGCCGTCAGCATTCCATTTTCTCAATTTGACAACCTTAAAGGAAAACTGCCAAGGGATCTTAACACCCCGGTTATCTTCTATTGTGGAGGTCTCAAATGCAGATTAAGCCATAAATCAGCAGTAAGAGCCCTTGAAATGGGATACACCAACGTCAAGGTATATGACAAAGGATACCCGGAATGGAAAAAAACCTTTGGACAATCCAAGGCGGCCGTCCAGGTGAAAGCCGGTGAGGTTGAAGGCTCTTTTGATCTCGAACGCTTTAAATCCATTATCGCAAATAATCCTGAGTCCATCCTTCTCATTGACGTAAGAGATGCAGACGAATTTGCAAAGGGATCATTTAAAACTGCCATTAATATCCCGGTTGAAAAACTTGAGCCCAAAATCAAGGATCTTTCCGATGATAAGCCCATTGTTTTTGTATGTTCAACCGGCGCAAGGAGCGGAGAAGCTTTTTATATGGTAAAAGATATAAGAGAATCTTTAAAAGATGTCTATTATGTGGAAGCTGAAATTGATTTTAAAAGTGACGGAACCATTGAGATTAAAAAACCCAAATAAATATTATAAAAACTCATGGAGATGCCTATGAAACAACGGTATTTTTTAAAATGGTGCCTTGCCGGGATAGTTGTAACAACTTTTTTGTGCTCAATACAGCCTGCCTTTTCATCAACACCTGAAAACGGTGAAGAAGCATTGGGGCGCACACTGGCCAGACAAGCAGTCAAAGACAGTAAAAGGTGGACTACGATAGACCATTCAAAGGCAGCTGTTTTAAACAAAGACTTCACCTCGGGAGAAGAAATCACCAGGGCCTGCATATCCTGCCATTCAGAAGCTGCAACCCAGTTCCACAAATCTATCCACTGGACCTGGCTCGCTTCCGGAGACAAAAGCGATATGCGGTATGGAAAGGCGGGATACTCTGTAAATAATTTTTGTATTTCAGGAAATGCCATGGAAGACAAAAGCTGTCTGGCATGTCATCCTGCCTGGAATAAAGAAGGGTCCCAAGGTGTAGTCAACTGCCTTCAGTGCCACAATTCATCGGGATTTAATTTTGAAGAAGCCCTTGGGGACATTAAGGCATTTTCTGAAGATGATGATCCTGAAACCAAAGAGATAATGAAAGATATCCAGAATGAAATCAAAGAGGCCGTTGTTAAGGTGACCTTTCCCACCAGAAAAAACTGTGGGGACTGTCATTTTACCGGCGGAGGCGGTGATGGTGTAAAACATGGTGATCTTGACACCTCTTTAACAAAACCTAACCGGATGCTGGATGTGCATATGGGAACTGACGGAAAAAATTTTTCATGTACCCGGTGTCACACAACAGTGGATCACAATATTGCCGGCAGAATCTACACAAATCCAGCTGTTACAAAACGAAAAAGCCTGATTGAAGATGATCTGGCACCAAAAATCACTTGTGTGTCCTGTCATAGCAGTGAACCCCACAAAAATGATTCAAAAATGAATGATCACACAGATGTGGTTTCCTGTCAGGCCTGTCACATTCCAAAGTATGCGAGAGTAAATCCGACAAAGATGTGGTGGGACTGGTCTAAAGCAGGCAAGCTGAAAGACGGAAAACCCTATGTTGAAAAAGGCCCTTTTGGGAAACCGGTTTACAAATCCATCAAAGGGGAATTCAAATGGGAAAAAAATGTAACACCCGAATATTTCTGGTCCAATGGCTCCCAGACCAGTACAACGGCAGATGATGTCATTGATCCTGCACAAATTGTAAAAGTCAGCCATCCGGTTGGTGACAGAACTGATCCGGAAGCCCGCATTTTTCCGTTTAAAATTCACCGGGGGAAACAACCCTATGATAAAGTTAACAAAAAACTTGTAGCACCTTTGCTTTCAGGGGAAAAGGGCTACTGGGAAACTCTTGATATGAATGATGCCATCAAACACGGCAATAAGGCCATTGGTATCCCCTATTCCGGAGAATTCGATTATGTGGAAACAACCTATGCATTTCCCATCACCCACATGGTTGCACCCAAAGAAAATGCAGTAAATTGTACCCAATGCCATATCAGGGAAAACTCCAGGCTTGCCAATATCACTGGGCTGTATATGCCTGGAAGAGATAAATCAACCCTGTTTGATACCATTGGCTGGCTCTCGGTTTTTGGTGCCCTGGCAGGTGTATTGCTCCATGGTTTGGGACGATTCTTTACCCGGAATGGCAAGGAGGATTAAATGAAAGATAAAAAAATTATTAAAATTTATCTTTATACAAGATATGAACGTTTCTGGCACTGGCTCCAGGCATTTATGATCATCAGCCTGATCATCACCGGCCTTGAAATCCATGGAACATACAAATTGTTCGGCTTTCAGACGGCTGTCAATATCCATAATTTTGTCGGCCTCTCCTGGCTGATCCTGTTTGCTTTTTTTGTATTCTGGCTGCTTACAACCGGGGAATGGAAGCAATATATACCTACTACAAAAAAACTTTTTTCCGTTGTCCTCTACTATTCCTGGGGTATTTTTCAGGGCAGGCCCCACCCGGTGCAAAAGGCGAAAGGAGCCAAGCACAATCCTTTGCAGCGGCTGGCATATCTTGGTATTTCAGCCATGCT
>JAHOYS010000093.1 GCA_019038815.1 Desulfobacterales bacterium
GCACCTTTATTATTCTTTTGCACAAGACTTATATAGACACCCAGGGCTCCTGTTGCACCAATCAAGGGGGCGCCCCTGACCACCATCTCTTTTATGGCATGGATGGTGTCATCCACAGTGTTTAAATCTTTAATAATCAGTTTATGGGGAAGAAATCTCTGGTCTATCACCTGAACAGTTTCTGATGCCATTTCAAACCAGATCGGCCGCATATCTTTTTTCTCCATCTTCATCTTAAGAACTCCCATATAATTTTTAATATGATTTGCTATATTTAAAATCCCTTATATCAAAAGTTCAGCTTTTTATTAATATTTTTCTTTGCTCCATCAATATCTCATGTTGTCATATTGGAAAAACTATTTACTCACCGGCATATAACCTGATATCAATAATTATTTTCATTTACATTTCCAAAAGTTATGTAATAAAAAATCCAGAAGAAAATACAAGGTGTATTATGTCAAAAGTTGCTCTTATAAGATGTGAATCATATGAATACGATATAGTGAAACGATCTATTGAGAGAGGTATTTCGCTTTTGGGCGGTGTTTCCCTGTTTGCTCAAAAAGACGAAAATATTTTATTAAAGCCCAATATACTCGTGGGAGACGCCCCTAAAAAGTGTGTTACAACAAATCCGGCTGTTTTCAAAGCTGTTACTGAAATATTAATAAATGCCGGAGCAAATGTTACCTATGGTGATTCACCCGCAATAGGTAAAACTTTGAAGGCCGCAAAAAAAGCGGGATTAACCCGGGCTGCAGATGAATTTAACATCAAGCTGGCAGATTTTAAGACCGGAATTGATGTGTTTTTTGATAAAGGTCTTCAAAACAGAAAATTCACCATTGCAAAAGCCGTATTTGATAATGACGCAGTCATCAGTCTTCCGAAATTAAAAACCCATGGACTGGAAAAATTTACAGGTGCCATTAAAAACCAGTTTGGCTGTGTTCCCGGGGTGCTTAAAGGAGAATTTCATTTAAAATTACCAGACGCTGATGATTTTGCAAAAATGCTTGTTGATTTGAATAAATTTATCAGGCCAAGGCTTTATATTATGGATGGCATCTATGGCATGGAGGGGAACGGGCCAAGAGGCGGGACTCCAAAAAAAATGAATATACTTCTTTTATCATCTGATCCGGTTGCTTTGGATGCAACGGTTTGCCGGTTAATAAACCTGAATCCAGAATATGTGCCAACTACAAAATATGGCATGCAAGCCGG
The DNA here is from genome assembly GCA_019038815.1 of Desulfobacterales bacterium. Taxonomy (GTDB): domain Bacteria; phylum Desulfobacterota; class Desulfobacteria; order Desulfobacterales; family Desulfobacteraceae; genus Desulfobacula. The sequence goes on from JAHOYS010000093.1 coordinate 1,234, forward strand.
CATGGGAACATACCTGAAAGAAGATATTGATCTGCTTGGCGATGATTTTGACAGTTTTTTTGCTGAAGATTTTAAAATTGATCGAAAGCCTGTAAAATCTTTTAAATCAGGTTTCTTTTCAGATTTTCTGAATCATCGGTTTGTATCAAAACCTTACATTGAGACAGAAGAATGTGTTCAATGCGGAATTTGTGTCAGTATGTGTCCGGCAAATCCCAAGGCTGTTTTTTTTAAAGACAATGATAAATCAACCGTACCATTATACAACTACGATAATTGCATCAGATGCTTTTGCTGCCAGGAAATATGTCCGGAAAGTGCCATACGGCTTAAAACACCCTTTTTAAGAAAAATAATAAATTCAATATGACTGTGCGATTCATTCTCGTTAGCCTGTGTATCATATTTTTCCCTTTTTCGGCGGGTGCACAGCCTAAAGACCCCTCTCAACTGCAGACGTTCCAGGTTTTTTTTGAAAACGATCTTTTCGGCAAAACAGACAAATACTATACCAACGCGGTTCAACTCACCTGGCTTTCCAATGATCTGAAACAATATAAAGATGACGTACGCCTGCCGGACTGGACCTTCCCGGTGATCCGGGCCATTCCATTTTCCCAGACACCCGGCAGTATCCACAATGTCGGTATTTTACTCGGCCAGCATATTTACACCCCTTCTGATATCCAGGCAACCAGTTTACAAAGCAATGACCGTCCGTATGCCGGTTTTCTTTACGGAGGACTTGCCCTGCACAGCAAAACCGATTTGATTCTTGACACGCTTGAAATTGTTGTGGGAATTGTCGGACCGTATGCCTATGCTGAATTTGCCCAGAATACTGTCCATGAGATGCGGGATATTCCCACAGCCAAAGGATGGGACAACCAGCTGCACAATGAGCTGGCTGTCCGATTTTCCTGGCAGCGCAAATGGCGTATTTACAGAGACCAGGCGTTTAATACCTTTGATTATGATCTCATCGGTCACTCAGGTATCACCCTGGGTAATGTCAGGATCGCCGGTACTATCGGAGGTGAAATCCGATTTGGATATCATCTGCCCAGTGATTTCGGGTCTGATACTATCCGGGCCGGAGCCGGGGTCAGTACTCCTGCACTCAACCGTCCCGCAACAGGCAGGCGACCTTTTGGCATCCACCTGTTTGCAGGCTCACAGCTTGAAGGTGTCGTTCATGATATTTTTCTTGACGGGAATACATTTAAAAACAGTCCAAGTGTTAAAAAAGAAAAACTTGTAGGTGATCTTTCAGCCGGGCTGGCCCTGAATTTTGACCGGTATAAATTTACCTACCGGCATGTTTACCGGACCAAACAGTTTGCCGGCCAGAAACAAGATCAAATTATCGGCTCTTTGACTATGACCGTTTCTTTTTAAAACCTGCATCGAGATTCATCTTACTCTCCCGCAGGGCTTTGTTGCTCAGAGCATAGAAACCGGTCAGCATATAGAGAATACCGCCTGTGACATAAATCATACGAATAGGCATAAAATCAGAGAGCCAGGCAAAGAAAATGCCGGCAAACATAAATACCATATTCCGTAACATTTCCCTTGTCGCATAAACCCGCCCCAATTGTCCCTTTTCAACTGTGCCCTGCAGCAGCGAATCCTGCGCCACATCCCGAATGGCAGCCGGTGGACCAAACACAAAGGCCCACACCACTGCCATCCATACAGTCTGACTGCTGGCAAAGGCCAGCGTAAATAAGCCGGAAGCACAGGCATTCACCACAATAATACGACCCGGGTATCGGTGCAGCCAGTCATTAATGACCAGTGCTCCAAGGGAGCCTATGATCATACCTGTAAAATAACCTGTCACCTGATACCCCCAATCTGATGCATCACCTTGCAGAGCCTTGGTGGTAAAAGCCAGTATCAATGCCCCGGTCCAAATACCATGGGGCAAATGTTCTATTGTTTCCATGACAGTCAATGGTCTGGCAATGGGATGTTGACGCAAATAACTCCAACCGGAAATCAACGATTTCCAAAAGGATTCCCTTTTACCGGCAACCTTTGCTTCCTGGTGTATGGGCACCTTTATAAGCATAGCTGTAAGAGCAGCCATCATAAATAAAACGACCACGCCCAGGGCAATCTGGCGTAACGATACCGTTAAAATAAGCCAGCCGCCAACAGTATAAGAGATCGCCACCATAATTTGATTGGACGCCAGAATAAAGCTGTTGGCTTTGACCAGGTGCTCATACGCGACCAGGGAGGGAATAAGAGACAGGCGGGCAGGCCGGTGGAAAACATCAGCAGCAGAGAGACCGGCTAAAATGAGATAAATACCGGCAACCGGCACTTTTCCTTCCCCTTGTAAAAACAAGATTGCAATACCAACCAGCACCAATCGGACAAGATCCATGCTGATGAGCATATTTTTGCGGGGAAAGCGATCGACCAGCACACCAGCAGCGGGACCCAGCAAAAAGGCCGGCAGTGTACGCGCCACCATTGTACCGGCTGCCTGCAAAGTGGATCCCGTCTGTTCAAAAATCGTTACCAGAATTGTGACCGTAAACAATTCAATAGCCAGGGTTGTTATTGTATTGACAAACCAGAGAAATAGAAACTGTCGATTGCGTAACATGAATCAAATGATTTCTTTTATTAATTAACTATTCATCAAAATCTAATTTAAAAAGATTACAGGCCTTTGCAAAGAAATAATCCCCATACTCTTCAAAATGATCATTATTAATTCTAATATTTGATTTAAAAGTAAATCCTTCAAACAGGGCAAGAAGGAGTTCTGCCTGTATTATCAAATCCGCCTGAAAATGCAAATAAAATTTTAAAAACCATGGCGCAGATAATTAATATTTCGATTATTCTAGAAATATGGTTGACGAATCATTTTTTTATGTTTATTATTAATTTATGGAAAATGAAATTGCAGCAAAAAAATTGGCAGAACTTGGACATATTACCCGGCTTTCTATTTTTAGATATCTTGTGAAAGCAGGAGATGACGGAGCACCCGTTGGCCAAATCCAAAAAGAATTGAATATTCCAGGCTCGACCCTGTCGCATCATATCAGTCGATTGGTTTCGGTGGGCTTGATCCGGCAAGTGCGAGAGAGCCGAACACTCTATTGTATCCCTCAGTTTGAAGTCCTGAATGACCTTGTAGAGTTCCTTAAATCTGAGTGTTGTGCTGACGCAAAATGTAAAAGTTAATATTTTTTTGTCCATATATTTCGACATATTTAGAAATATAGAATAAAGTTTAAATAAAGGAAAAACCATGTCTGATGAAATTATAAAAATTATGAACTTCATGATTGATGCATTTGTTCACATCTGGCCCTATCTTGTGGTCACCATACCAATTGCAGTAGCGGTAAACATGTCCGGAGCTTCAAAATATATAAAACGTGCTTTTGATGCAGGGCCTATTACAGCAATTTTTCTGGCAACCATTGTCGGCGCTTTCAGTCCTTTTTGTTCATGCGGGGTTATTCCTGTTATCGCAGCACTATTAATTGGCGGCGTACCTCTGCCCCCCGTTATGGCCTTTTGGATCGCTTCTCCTTCAATGGACCCGGAAATCTTCTTTTTAAGTGTTGGGACCATCGGGTGGAATTTAGCAATCTGGCGAATATCCGGCACCCTGATTCTGAGTTTGAGTGCTGGATTTATAACCTATTTACTTATGCAGAAAAAATGGATTGATACCGA
>JAHOYS010000182.1 GCA_019038815.1 Desulfobacterales bacterium
CCCAGATTTTGATTCATATCATACCCCAGTTTGTGCTGGTCATTTACCTTTTCGACAATCTCGGCAGCAAGAGCATCAAGTTTATCCATATAACCGGTTTCATCGGCATTGCTAACCGTGGTATCTCGAACTTCCAGGAAAACCGCCAGCTTTCCCTTTTTGATAGAAGTATTAATCACATTATCCGCGTCATCTTTGAAAAAAATGTTATAAAAAGAAGGATCGGGTTCTATGTCATCCGGCTCGAAATCAAGTTCCCATGTCTGTTCGCCTTCTACCAGCGGCAGGCCATTGGACAGGAAGACGCTTATGGCATCCTTTTCATCCTTGACAGAATGGAAATCGACAATCTCAGCCAGCTCTGATAAAAGTTTTTCTCTTTTGTCTCTGAGGCTATTCAGACCCGGCTCATCCGTATCCTCGGTTCCGGCTTGTAAAATCCTGGCATTTATATCAGCTATATCCGACGCATAGTCGTTGATCTGATTCACCAGAACCGGTATCCGTGTATTTGCATCATCCTGTGCAGAACGAAGGTCATCACTATATGAGCGAAACATGGAAGCCAGGCTTTGGGAAACAGAAACCAGCGTCTGTCTTTCCGCCTGCCCTGAAGGGTTCGCAGACAAATCCTCCCAGGCACCCCAAAATTTATTCATTAATTCATTAATCCCGCCGCCGTCAGTTTCATTAAAGATCATTTCAATTCTGCCCAGCGCATCCTTTTTTGCTTCACTGTCCCCCAAATCATTGGACTGCTCATTGATCTGAACCCCTAAAAACTGATCATATATCCTTTGCATCCCTGCTATTTCAACACTTTGGACCAAGGTGCTGAATTCGGCTCGCTGCCTTGAATATCCCTCGGTATTTGAATTGGCAATATTGGTTCCCGTAAGATTTATCGCAGACTGATGAGTTAACAGGCTGTCTTTTGCAATATTTAATGCGTCGAGACCCGACATTTGTCTATCCTTCCCTGCTTAGGATCTTTCCGTTCAGATTGTTTGATTTTAATTTTCCTGTGTTCATATAGGTTGCGCAGGGGTAGATAAGCTGCCCTAAAAAAGTGATAGATTTTCGCACATAAAAGAGAGAAGAATCGAGCAGCGTTTTATTCCTGTCGTTCAACCTGTGAATATCCATCAAAAGAGACTTGAGCGCTGATCGGCATTCTTCAAGCTCTTTTTTCTGGCTGTCATTTCCATGGAGCAACAGTGCTGAAAGGCTTTTGTCCTTATCGAGGGCTTTTCCGTCAAGATTAAGAACATTAAGGATTCTCTCAATTAATTTTGTCCTTGCCTCTTCGATCATCCTTGCCTTTAAGATACAGGTCTCTTTTCTGGAATTGCTTTCATGCAGTTCATCCACAGAAGATCCTGACAGAATTTTTTTCTCATCCAAAAAACAGTTGTGGATTTTACTGTAAACATCCACCTCGTTTCTCAGCACTGAGATAAGAGAGTCATAAAGAAAATTCAGTTCATTATTCATTGCTTTAAACCACGATATCCAGAACGGATTCACTTATCATTTTTCCGGCAATCTTTTCTCCGCTGACTTCGTATTTGCCCGTTTCTATCTGATCTTGTAATTCTCGAACCTTTTCTTCACGAATATCCGGAAGCTCTTTAACAGCCTGCTCTGCCCGCTGAATATCCTTTGCCGCAGAGGATAAACTAACCCTCTCTTCCTGAACCACACTGTCAGCTGCCGGCTTCTCAGGTTCGGGGGTCACTTTGTTCTCATTTGTCTTATACTGTGCAATGAGTTCAGTCAGAGAATTTCCAGTCTCAGTAATGTTCATCTACAACACCTCCTTTTTATTTCACTTCATTTTATAGCAATATCGGCAAGGTTGCAATAAAACTTTAGTTACTATTCCCGATCCCCGATGCTGCTTCCTGACCCATGATCCCCGACCTGTTGAGCTGGCGTAAAAGCATTTCCTGAAGGCCTAAGCCTCCCCCTCTTTTTGCAAGGTCTTCCGCAACCTTCTGGTCAACCAGTGTGGAATAAATATCCTTGCCCGGGAAATTGTTTTTGCCTTGTGGAACCGTGCTGCGCATGGTCTTAAGCATATGGCTGATGAAGATAGATTCAAAATCAGCACATGCTTTTTTCAGCGTATCTTCATTGATTTTCAGCTGCTTCGGGTCAAGCTGGTTCGGCTCTTCCTTCCTTGAGACAACTCCTGTCGGTAATCCGTTTAAGCCTCCCATTCCTTCCATCCGATTCCTCCCCGGCCTCCAAATTTTTAATATGAGCGTATTGCAGCTCCGTTGTTATATCACCTTCAAATTCGCCTGGAGCGCTCCTGCGGATTTGATTGTTTGCAATATGGTTATCAGATCCCCCGGTGTAACACCTATAGCGTTAAGAGCTTTTACAACATCCTGAATAGTAATCCCCTCCGGCACCAGCACCAGACGATTCTTCTCTTCTTCAACACCAACTGTTGTTTCAGTTGTCACAACCGTCTGTCCTCCCGGAGCGATCAGCGTGTCGCCTTCAGCTTCAACCGGAACGTTGCCGGCAGGAGGACCGGGAGCAAAAGGGAGCGGCTGAGACACCTTTTTTTCTTCTTGTATCTGAATGAACAAATTCCCATGGGCTACAGCAACGGTGGATATCCTTACTTTTTCTCCCATAACAATTGTACCGGTCTTCTCATCTATGACCACAATCGCTGCTGAGTCAACCGCAACATTAATGTTTTCAATAATTGAGACAAGCTTCACAATACTCCCTTTAAAAGATTCCTTTATATTTACATCAACGGTAGACGAATCAACAAGCTTCGCCTCCACTCCGGCTATCACGCCATTTATGGTCATAGCCATCCTTGTTGCAGTCGTAAAATCAGGTCTATAAAGATTTAGAGAGAGGGACTTCCTGTTTTCAAAATTGTATTCCAGTTCTTTTTCAATAAAGGCTCCGTTTGTAACCCGGCCGACAGTTGGATGATTCTTGGAAGCTTGTGCGCCTCCCCCGCCTGCAGAAAAACCTCCGATAGATACCGCCCCCTGTGCCACGGCATAAACCCTGCCATCCGCCCCTCTAAGCGGCGTCATAAGAAGAGTCCCTCCCCGCAGACTATCTGCATCACCGATGGAGGAGACCGCAACGTCTATTCTCGATCCCACTTTGGAGAATGGAGGAAGTTCGGCGCTGATCATGACGGATGCCACATTATCTGAACTCAGGTTGTTTCTGGCCGTTTCCTTCATCCCAAGCCCCTGTCTACTCAACATATTGGCAAGGGTTTCCTTTGTGAATCCGTTTTCAATATCATCGCCGGTTCCCGCCAGACCCACTACCAGGCCATAGCCGACCAACTGGTTATCCCTGACCCCGCCGATACTGGAAATATCCTTGATGCGCGCAGAGTATGCATGAGACACAATAATAGAACTAATTACAAAAGAAATTGCAGTGTATGTGAAGATTCTTGCTGTTTTCATAAAATCATCCTCTAAAATGGCCATGTCCAATCTACAATACGCGTCAGCCAGCCCGGTCTCATTTTGTCATCAATTACACCTTTGCCTGTATAAACAATTTTTGCATCGGCAATGTACTGTGATGATATAATATTGTCCGAAGTAATATCATCGGGTCTGATAATTCCGGAAACAACGATATACTGATCTTCAGCATTTATAGCCAACCGCCGTCTCCCCTCTATGAATAAATTGCCGTTGGGTAATATTCTGACGACCCTGGCTGTTATTTTTGCTTCTAGATTACCATCACGGCTTGTTGCCCCCTTGCCTGTGAGGCTGTTTTTGGAAGAGCCGCCGATCTGAATCGACGGGTTAAGCCCTGCGGTAACTATATCTCCGTCTGTAAGAAGAGTCTTGCTCTTCATGGCGATCTGTTTATCGATTCCTAGGAATGCCGATATGTCTGCAAGTGTTTTGGTATCTCTTCCGGTGCTTGTATTGGCAGAATTGCTGCCTGAGGAATATTCGTCTATGAGTATTGTAATGATATCATCGACATGTCTTGCTTTATTATCGGTAAAGAGTGAATTTTTTGCATTTTCACCGGGCCAGATGGATCCCACAGACGGAGAAGATATTTTTTCTTGCGGAACCGAAACCGGAACCGGAACCGGGGCATCTTTTTTTACCATATTAATACTTTTTGAAGAACATCCGGTAATTACGAACAAAAAAAAGACACTTATCAAGACTATGTTGAGCAGTCGAGTGCTAGAATAGTTGTTATTGTTTGATTTCATGACTAAAATTCCACCTTCACCAGAGAATTACCTGTCACCCTGGCATAAATCATATTTTTAGACGATACATTTCTGACCTTTATCAACTCCCCGTGCAGTCCATCCTGATCTGACAATCCAATGGTTGTTATTCTCATCGGGCCGTTTTCAAAAATAATTCTTACCGGTTTCCCTCTCTTTACCATCGGTATGGCCCTCACCATATTCCCGGTTATTTCGGCATTTGGTTTAACATTGGTGCGGAGTTTCATCCCTATAACAGCATCTGGGCTCGATATAATATTTGAGGGCAAGCGGTTAAACCACTTTTTGACCAATCTGACATCATCGTGCTCAATCTTAACATTTCTGCGAAGAAACTTAGCACTGACCACAACATCCATCCCTATCTCTATTTTTACTCTGACGGTTTTCCCATGTAGGAATGTACCATTTTCATAACACTTGAAAGTAAAAGAAGAATTTCCTATAAAATCCTCATTCCTTTTGCTCAGAACCCGACAGGTAATTTTTTCCCCTGTCAGTCTTAAATCAGACACTGTGGATGGAAATTCCACCCGCACAACGTTTTTCGGCCAGGATATGTTTTTTTCAATATATGTCCTGACATACTTTTTTATTGTTTCTCCTTTTATCACTACTGCAGTAGCTGCGCA
>JAHOYS010000027.1 GCA_019038815.1 Desulfobacterales bacterium
GATGTCTATTCTGAAATGGTGCGGACTAATTAAAAGTCCTTGTGTTTCTATCATCATCGCGAGACACAGCATCTGTGCTTGAGGGAAATTTCATCCATCAGACAGACAATCAACTTGATATAAAAAGTATCCTGAAGTGAACCCTGAGCAGGGGCAGGGCAGGCGGGGCAAAATACCATAGATTTGCCTCGCCTGCCCAAACACCTGTGAATTTTTTCTTATGTCATGGTTTGCAGGAGTCTGAAGAGGGTCCTTCTGGCAAGGATATCACCCGAGATGATACCGACCACTTTATCTTGATCAACAATGGGCATGGCCGATATTTCGTGGTTTTCCAGCTTCCGGATGCAGTCAATAATGGTGGCATCAGGGCTGCTGGTAATAACATCTGCCGTCATGATTTTGGTCAATGGAGAATCCATGGGCAGCTTTAATGCCATGGCTCTTGTAATATCCCAAGAGGTCACGATACCGATGAGTTTGCCTTTTTCGGACACAACATTGACAATGGGAACATGGGCATCCACTATTAATTGAGCGGCATCAGTCACACTTTTGTCCACACCGATGGTGGGAGCTTCTTCCATGATATCCCGTGATGTCCGTGATTTTTCCATTGAGGCGATTCTCTGAACACTGACCTGTTCTGCAATTTCACAGGGCAGGCTGTCTGCATCTTTGCAAAGGCCGTCAATCAGTTCTTCCATATTTCGGCGGATGACTGTTTCAAGTTTTTTAACAGCTGCTTTTCTGCGAATTTCTGCAAGACTTGCAAAATCATCCCGATTTTTTTCAAGCCAGCCTTCAATGGCATCTGTGTTTCCCAAAAGATCTTTGGGGATCAGCAGATGATCCGGGGTCGGAATAATCCTTTCATGGGCAGCATAGATGACCCCGCCTGAGTTCACCAGGTAATCAGTTGCAATGAGTACACCTTTGTCCCTGTAGACATGGCGTTCCATTCTTCTGCGCGCAGCTTTTTTAGACGGATCCGGAGAATAGGTGTTAGCCCCTTCAACAATGACCCGCCAGGTCCCCATCCTGTCAGTGGTCATAGACGGGTTTGTTGCGGCGTCCACATCCAGGTAATTGAATACTGGTGATGCCGGAACCAGACAAAAAGCCGATTCAGTGAGAAGATTGTTGGAAGAGTTGGAAAAGACCATCTGTTTTAAATCGGGGTGGTCTTTATGCATGATTTGATCATGAAAATATTTTTGGGTGACTGCGCCAAACTCTTTCCACATGTCAAAGAGTTCTTTCCAAGGCAGCCCGTCTGAATTTAAAAGATAGCCGTTTACATCACTGATGCCCTTGATAATGGGGCAGTTTTCAGGATCATAATCATGGAAAATTCTTGCTACATGGGCTCCGACAGCTCCAAATCCCTGGATGAGAATGTCCATTTTGGAGGGTTCGGGAATGACCATGTTTTTAAACTGGGGCAGTTGCTTTAATCTGGGCAGATGTTCAAGCAGGGCTTTGGTGGCCACTACAACGCCATTGGCGGCACCGCCAAGCTCATCGATCCTGTTGCCGCCCATGTCGGCTGGTTTTGATACAACATTGTTCAGGCCGTTTTCAATGGCAAAGGTTTTCATATCCGTGTCATTGGTTCCTACATCCGGGCCGGGGATATAAATTTCTTTGTATCGTTTTAAAAGCTGCCCAAATCCTTTGATGACCTCATATCGATCCTTTTCAGACAGATTTTCAGGCTTGACAATGCCGGATTTTCCACCGCCAAATGGAAGGTCTGCGGCGGCATTTTTAAGGGTCATGCCCCTTGCCAGGTTGTGGATGATATCCGGTGTTATATCCGGCAGCATTCTTGTGCCTCCCATGGAAGGCTGGCCCATGGCAAGGTTGTCCACCACAAGAAACCCGCCGATTTCCACAGGGCTGTCCTCATTCCACATGCAGGATACCAACCGTGGCCCCAGGCGGTCTACTTTGATCCCTAAGCGGTGAAGACGGTCAACATCCAGGGGGCCGAACTCAAGAAATCTGAAAGGGCCGTCTTTGATGAGGCGGTTCTTCCAGACACTTTCCGGCAGGGTATCCTGTAAAAATTGATGCATTCTTGATGGAATCATTTGTTAATTTCCTTATGTTTAAAATTTAGTGTAGATTTTTTGCCGCAATGACACTGGTACCGGATTTAATCAATGCCTGTGCTGTCAGGTTGACGGAATAATGCTTGTCAAGATAATTGGTTTGGAGCGATTCCATAAGGTCATTCTCAAGAATTTCGGGTTTGGTCAAAAAATATTCAAGGATATTGGATGGGTGCTCTCTTTTTTTCTCTACATCAATTTCACCGCCTTCATGCTTTGCCGCCATATTGGGAACTTCTTTGGCAATTTCAATGAGTTCATCTCTTCTATTGTAGGGTTGATTCACAATGGCCTGATACGTTTCCGTAATATGGTGCTCAAAGCGAACCTGTTTTTCAAGGCCCAGTTGTTTTCTGATAATATTTGCCTGGCGGATGGTCTCATTGTTCACGGAGTTGGAAAGGTTAAAGCCTACAAGGGATGTGGTGCCGTCTTCCCGGGCAAAGAGTCTGGCCGTCATGAGTGTCCACATGATAAAGTATGGGTTGTCATTGCCCACAAATACGGAAATTTTAAATTCAATATCCACGCCAAGTCTGTGCATCATGTATCCTAGGAGAATCGTTCCTGGATTCACATTCAGTACCTGCTTAATGCCGTAGGTGGTATAATAATGTAGGTATTCTTCAGCCCATTTTATGGGATAGTCGTTGGGCTGACCAATGCCGCCAAAGTATCCGGTAATGGTGCCGGGGCCGCCAAGATGGACATTGCTGCCATCGGTTCCGCGGGTATCAAGGGATTCCACATAGGTTGCACCGATAATCTGCATGGCAAGGGCTGTGGCTATAATATCCCCGTTATCTTCAACCTGTTCAGCCATATTCCTGACCCGAATAATCCGGCCCGGCATGAGTTCCTTTTTTTCAATGGCCTGCCTGGCCTGGGCAATCAGCCATGGGAAAAACTGCATGGCACTGACTTCAAGGGTTACGGCATTGGTCGAATCAACAGATGAGGCATCGGCATCCTCTCCCAGGATGTCTTTGCAATAGTCTTCCATTGAAACAAAGGCTTTTTTGTCTCTTTGTTCCATCAGCCATTCAAGGTCGGCAACATAGGGAGAATTCATGTCTTTAAGGCGCTGCATCAGGGTTTCAGGATTCCTGGCCTTTTCTGCTTTTTCATTAATAGCTTTGGCGCCGCCAAATTTTTCAATCAGGCTGCAAAGTTCTTCCACTTGTTTGTTGTCAGGATTTGTGATGAGCTGATTAACAATATCAAGGTCTTTTGTTTTGATTTTAAGTATTTCTTTAAGATCTGTCATGGTGATTCCTTTATTTTTTCATTAGTGCCAGAAATTTTTCTTTTTCGCCGTCTATCATATGATAACAATGCTGGTCTTCCGGGAACCTGCCTTCACGAACATCTGCGCAATATGCTTTCATGGCATCGGTAATGATGGTGGCAACGTCACAATATTTTTTAACAAATTTCGGGGTAAATGCCTGGAATTGGCCGATGAGGTCGCTGACAATCAAAAGCTGGCCGTCACACTCTTTTCCCGCACCAATTGAGAATACCGGTATGGTCAGGGTGTCGGCAATATACTGAGCCACTTCCGGGGGAACCGCTTCCACCAGGAGCATCTGCGCACCGGAATCCTGCACGGCCAGGGCATCTTCAACAACCATGGCGGCATCTTTGGCCGTCCGCCCTTGTGCTTTGTGGCCGCCCAATGCTCCAGAACTCTGGGGGGTCAGACCAATATGGCCGATGACAACAATGCCTGCTTCCACAATGGCCTTGATTTGTGAAGCTACTCTTGTGCCGCCTTCAAGCTTGATGGCATCCACATCGGCTTCCTTTAAAAAACGACCGGCATTATAGACTGCATCCTCATCAGAAACCTGGTAGCTCATAAAGGGCATGTCACCGACAATAAATGTATTGGGTGCACCCCTTCTGACCGCATCACAATGAACAATGCACTGGTCCATGGTGACGGGAACCGTGCCTTTGTATCCATAAACACACATGCCAAGGGAATCGCCTACAAGAATCATATCAAGGCCGGCTGTTTCTGCAAACTGTGCAGTGGGAAAATCATAGGATGTCAGCCAGGTGACTTTTTCACCCTTTTCTTTCATTTTATAAAAGTCATGGATTGCTTTTTTCTTAGACATTTTGTCCTCCTTTTTATCAATTATTCGTGGATTTTTATTAAGTTAAAGCTGCGTCAATGGGCCATCCCTGGTCAGGTTTGACTTCTTTGTAAACAATAAAGGTTTCGATTTTTCCCATGCCCGGAATGGTGGCCAGTTTTTCTTTGATCAGATTGCCAAGATCACTTATGTCCGGGGCAACGACATGGAGAAGATAATCAAACCTGCCGGTAATGTGGTAGCAGGCACGGACATTGGAAATTTTATCGATTTCTTTTTCCAATAGTTTAATATCCTTGACCCGGTGCCGGTCAAGGGAAATACAGGCAAACCCCTGGGCTTTTAGTCCTATTTTTCCAGGGTCTACAACGGCCCGGTATCCTTTAAGAATTCCCTTGTCTTCAAGCTTTTTGACCCGGTCCAGCATGGTGGATGGAGCAAGCCCGTTTTCTTTGGCAAGTTCACTGTTCTTTTTTCGTCCGTCCTGTTGCAATGCTTTTAAGGTGTGCCTGTCAATGTTGTCCACGGAGTCTCCAAAATTAAATTTGTTATTTAGTGTATAATATAAAATTCAATTCGATAATTCTTTATTTATACCGAATAAAACTGTAATGTCAAGCACAAAAACAAAATAAACTCTTGAAGCTACTTTGAAAATATCGAATTAAGGTGGTTT
>JAHOYS010000340.1 GCA_019038815.1 Desulfobacterales bacterium
GTTTTTTTGAATAATGTTCATTCACTGAGCTTTTGATCAGCTTTGCATAATAATCGCCGATGGATTTGATTTCGGCAAGTTTTTCCACCGGTATTTCATATAGCAGTGATATGGTAGTAATTCCAAAACCATTGAGCAGTTTCATTCGCGCGGCACCGATATGTTTTAGCTGGGTTAGATCATCCTGTTTCATATTCATCCTTTTCCTTCAATGGGTATATTATTGTTAAATTGAATATATTGAACAAAATATAATTGTCATCTGAAGCTTTTGTCAAGTGGCAAATAAATTTTATAAAACAGCCAGTGTTGTCAGGAAGTACCAAGTTCATGTATTATTCTTGTTACAGGGTTTTATCGGCATAAAGTTTTTTTTTGAAAGAAGGACTGAAGCAGTATCATTTAGTTTCGGTCAGTCGTCCCGATGCTTTTCTTAAATAAAGACATAGTAAACGGGTCATTCCTTTAAGAATTTTTATTCCTATTCGAGGATATTCATTTAATATCATATCAAAATTTTCACGCGGCAATGTAACCAATTTACTATCTGTTTGCGCCTTAATTGTAGCAGATCGAGGAAAATTATCTATAATAGACATGTCGCCGATAGATCTTCCTTTAGATAAAGTGCTTATAACTATAGCATCATTATCATCTGATTCCTTTATTACATCTAATTTGCCATCTATAATAAAACAAACATGGTCGCCTTTATCTCCTTCCCTAAATAAAATTTCTCCTTTTGTTATTTTAATAGTATACATATATTGTGAAATGGTTTCTAATTCATTTGGGCTAAGCTTATCAAACAAGGCTATATTATTTAAACAATCAATAACATCTCTTTGCATTTTTTAATCCTTCTTTGGGTTTTGTCTATCATCTTGCAGCATATCTCTTAAAGTTTGTTTGTCGTATATTTTCTATCTGTATATCATCACATACAAGTTATTTTATAAATTGATGATTTTAAAATTACTTCCTTTTGGATGATCCTTTTCAAAGGATTTCAATCTGTTTTCAAGATCCTTAAATCTTTCCTGCCCTGTCAGGGACACACATGCCCTCAACCCTTCATGTCTGTCACTTCCTGTGGTGGTCAGTGAGATGGCGCTGATGCCATAGTAAAGAAGTTCTTCCACCAGTTCGATTCCACTGAACCCGGGGTATGAAATGGTAAAATAAAATCCGTCTGCAATTTTTTCATCCTCATCCATGTTATAGACAATCTGAAAGCCGTTGTCCGTAAACAGCTTTTTCATGACTTTTGCCCTGTCCCCGTATTCTTTTACACTTGCCACAAAATTGTAGTCGCCGTTGTTGACCGCCTTTAAAAGACCTGTAAGTCCCCATTGACCGGTGTGGGAAACACCGGAACTTAATGCATACATGGCGCCGAAAATATAGGCATAACCGAATTTATTGGAGCCAAAATAAGTTTCAAGATTATTTCCTTCAGAGTTAAACAGCTTGTCAGGGATGGCGGTCATGCCGATTCTCTGGCCGGCAAGGGAGAAGGCTTTGGAGCTTGAAATGAGCAGGATATAATTGTCCGTGTGTTTTGCAACAGACGGGATAAAGGGTTCTTGTCCTGGTATGGAATAATCTTTCCTGAAATCCATGCCAAAATAGGCCAGGTCTTCCATGACAATGCAGTCATATTTTGTTGCAAGCTCACCAATGATCTGAAGCTCCTGGTCGGTAAAGCAGATCCAGGCAGGATTGTTGGGATTGGAATACATAAGGGAGGCAATGTCGCCTTTTTCAAGATAGGATTCAAGTTTTGGTTTGAGTTTGTCACCTCTGTATTCATACACGTCAAAGTTATCATAGGGCACACCAATGACACTGGCCTGGCGTTTGTTGACAGGGAAGCCCGGGTCTATGAAGAGGATTTTATTTTTGCCTTTTATGCGGCGGGTGGTGCACATCATGGCCATATAGCAGCCCTGCATGGAACCCACCGTAGGGAAACAGGATTCAAGGTTTATGTCCACATCAATAAAGTTTTTGACAAACCTTGAGATTTCAAGTTTTAATTCAGGGATACCGTCAAAGGGCGGATATTTGGAACCCACCCCTTTTTTTAAGGCTTTAATCTCTGCATCAACGGCTATTTTCGGAGGATCAAAGCCAGGAACCCCCATTTCCATGCGGATATATTTTTGATTGCCTGCCACTTCAATATTGTTCACGATCCGGTTCAGCTCTCTGATGGAGGCAAGCCCAACGGATTTCAGCCCCATTTTGTCTATTTCCTGTTTGACAATGGAAGGGTCAATCGGTGTTTTTATTGGCAATGTCTTCATGTGTTCCTTCTTGTTAGTTTAATTAAAAAAATAATCAATCATTATGAAATGAGAAACGGGCAGCTTATCTGGGATTGGTGTTTATTTTTTCCTGCATTTTATCGTTAAACCGCTTGATGTGATCCATGATAATTGCGGCAGCTGTCTTTCCGTCATTGACTTTCATGGCATTAATGATTTTTTCAAAGTCTGTGAGGTTTTCAAGGGTTCTTTCCCTGTTCATGGAAAGATATTCTTCATAGTACGGGTGAATATTGTCATGGATGCTTTTTTGTACAAATTGAAATACGGAATTTCGTGTCATAGTTCCGATATAGGTATGCACTTTTTCATCTATTTTTAGAAAATTTTCTATGTCATTTTTTTCATAATAGAATTTTGCCTGATTAAAAAGAGCTTCCAGCTCTTTGATATCTTTTTTTGTGGCACGGGTGGCAGCAAGCTCTACCAGACTGCCTTCGATTTTGATTCGAAATTCTGCAAGGTGTTCAAGGGAGACTCCTCCCGAACGGATTAAAAGGGCCAGGGATTCCACAACAGGTTCGGCATTAATGCGTTTGACAATGGCACCGCCTGAGACGCCCAGTTTGATTTCAATGAGTCCTTTTTGTTCAAGCACTCTTAAGGCTTCCCTTAAAGTTCCGCGGCTGGTGTTGAACCTGTCTTTTAATTCCCGTTCCGGTGGAAGTTTTGTTCCGGGCAAAAGCTTGCCGTTTATAATGGCATCCTGTATCTGTTCAACTACATCCTGGAATACTCTGCTTTGTTTTGCTTTTTTAAACATTGATTTGTTCGTAAGTCTCCTATTTAAACTGTTCTATTCCTGAGAAATCTCTGTATAAATTAAAATGGTTTAAAACATCTATATCATCCTGTGTCAACTCGCAAGTCACGATTCTTGTTAATAATTCTCCAAGCCCCGGTCCTAACATATAGCCCTGGCCGCACATGCCGATGGCATTAATAAAATTGGGGAATTCTTTTGTTTCTCCGACAATGGGGAACCCGTCAGGTGTCATGGGATATTGCCCCCTCCAGGTTCGCCTGACTTTAAGATTGGCAAGCTTTGGAAAGAGAGCCACCATCCGTTTTGCCACCTGGGGAAGGAATACAGATGTGGCTTCACTGTCTGTCCCTTTCATCAAATGCCTGGGTGTCAGACAGAAAATCACCTGACCTTCATTATTCTGGTAGAAATAAAAATTGGCTGAGTCTTCTGTGGCCGGATCCCGGGAAGGTCTTAAATCAACGATCATGGGACCGAAAAATCTTTGAACCGGTTCTGTGATGGCTCCTTCATGGCTGTCCGGTACCACGGGGAAATCAAGACCAATCATTTGTCCCATCTGCTTTGCATAATTACCTGCGGCATTGATAGCTTTTGCAGCGGTATATTCGTCTTTGTCTGTTTTGATTTTTATTTCCTTGTCACTTGAAATAGTGATGGATTCAACTTTTTCTTTAAATTTATACTTGGCTCCATATTCAAGGCTTTTAAAATAAAAGGCATTAATGGCTAAAAGAGGTGATGCACTGCCGTCCTTTGGCGAATATGTTGCACCTCTCAGGTTTTTTTTGTTAATGCCGGGAACGATTTCAAGATATTCTTCCGGGGTCAGCCAGTCAATATCCAGGTTGAAGGATTTTTGGATTTTCATTAAATCCTTTAATTTTTGGGCATCCTCGTCTGTATAGGCAGGAAAACTATACCCGTTTTGAATCCAGCCGATATCATCGCCATGGGTCTGTTTCCAGGTTGAAAATATTTCTATGCTTCTCTGACAGGTTAAGATTTTTCCTTTATCGGAATGGGTGGCCCTGATCCCGCCGATGGCTTTTTTGTTCTGCCCCTGGCCCGGGGATGCAAGCGCATCTATCACAAGCACCTTGACATTTTTTTCAGCAAGAGACAAGGCAGCAGGGACTCCAACAGAACCAGCACCGAGAATGATGACATCATAATTTTTCATTATTGACCTCCATTGGCGAATTTGCCCAGGGGGACTTCAATATAGAGGGGTCGCCGAACATTGTTGACAATATCTTCCTGGGCTGTCTTCTCTGCCCAGAAGATCTGTTTCATCAGGTTTTCACAGGTTTTATACCCGCAGGGTCCCATGCCGGCCCTTGAAATAGCCTTGATCTGGTTCATGTCTGTAATACCTTTTTGGACAAGGTCCCTTATCTGACCTGCTGTGACTCTTTCACAAAGGCAGACCACTTCATCATCGTGAATATGATCATGGGGGATTTTTTGGGTTAGTTTTTGGGTAACTTCTTTTTCCTGGATAGTAAACGCCACCACTTTATTGGCAATATCCTTTGGCACCCTGACTCTTACAATCTGAGTCCGGTCACTGTTTTTTGTCGCCCTTGCTCCAAGAGCCTTATAGGAGCCCAGAGGATTTCCATCCACATCAACCAGGGCAATTTCATCATTTTTTTTGACTTCAAAGTTTGAAATTTCATAGGGGAGAAAAATCACAGGGTTGTCATGGTCCTTTCTGTAATCCACCAGGGTAATGGCAAGTCCCGGGCAGATGGTAAGGCATTTCATGCATCCTTTGCACTC
>JAHOYS010000298.1 GCA_019038815.1 Desulfobacterales bacterium
CCATAATTAAAAAACATGGGGGATTAATCAACGTAGAATCTGAATTGGGAAAAGGCTCGAGTGTTTCGATTTATCTGTCGGCTTTCACTGTCAAGGAACATGCTTCAAATTGAAGATCTGAATATATCCGGTTATTGATCATGGCCTCAGATTCTTCATAAGGGACTCCCGGGTATATAAAAACACACCCACCCAGATGCATCCAAAAGTGATCAGATTGTGATAGGTGAATGTTTCCTTATAGACAAATACACCCAGTATAAAAGCAATAGAAGGGGCCAGATATTGCAGAATGCCGATGGTGGATAAATTAAGTATTTTCGCTGCTGCTGCAAACCAGAGCAATGGCAGGCTGGTGACCACACCTGCCCCTGCCAGCCAGAGAGTCAATTCCGGATCTTGTATAAAGCAGCTGCCGACAAAAATCAGTCTGAATAGAATATATGCCAAAGCCGGGACAAACAAAACCATGGTCTCTATTAACAGTCCCGGTATGGGTTCAGCCTGTATCGTTTTCCGGGCATAGCCGTAAAAGGCAAAGGTGATGGCCAGGGTCAGGGCAAACATGGGCAAAGCACCATAGGCAATAAGAGAATAAATCACACCGGCCAGAGCAAAGAGTACGGCAATAAATTGAAGTCGACTGAATGTTTCACCAAGCAGAAGACACCCTATCAATACGTTGATCATGGGATTGATGTAATACCCCAGACTGGTTTCCACCACCCGGCCCGAATTCACCGCCCAGATATATACAAACCAGTTAAGTCCGATCAGACACCCGCTTAAAACAAGACCTTTTACTTTTGCCGGTGTTTTAACGATACTGCCGACTTCTCCCCATCTTTTTTGTATAGAGATAATCAGGGCAAGGAAAATGCAGGACCAGACAATTCTATGGCAAAGAATTTCAAATGGAGGAACCTCTTGCATCTGTTTCCAGTAGGCAGGCAAAAAACCCCATGCTGTAAAAGCAGCCAGCCCGAACAGAGTACCGCGAAGTTGAAGATTCATATATTGCCCCAGTTCTCTGGCAGATAATTGATGACAGCTTTTGCAGGACGATCCCGGAACACACCATAGCCGGGGCCGAAATCCGGATGCATCCCCCTGATAAACAGATAAAAAATGCCGCCAAAGTGGGTATCATAATCATAATCTTTTAACCTTAATGAGAGATACCTGTGCAGGGCCACAAGATAGATATGGTATTGCAGAAAATAATTATGGTCTGACATGGCATCAAACATTGCATCCTGTGAATAATGATTATAGGTATCACCCAGATAATTGGATTTATAATCAATAATATACCATTTGCCCTCATGTTGTATGACAAGGTCGATAAAACCCTTCATAAACCCTTTAAAGGGTTGAACCGGGAAAGTAAACTCCATCTCATTAAATCGTTGATCAGGCTGGATGTCTTTCAGGCAAAACCCTGGAGTTTCAGGTGTAAGCCTGGTTTCAAGCACCTGTCTTACAGAGGTTTCACCCATTTGAATCAATTCCTGGTCTGAAAAACCAGACATCTCAAATTTTGATTGAACCAATCTGGAAATTTCCCCTGATCCACTGGTAAAATCAAGTGTCTCAAAAACAGAATGAAACAAATCACCTGATCCCGCACCTTTGGGGAACTGTGCAAGGGTTATAGGAAGTCCTGCTCCATTTTTATCCGGCTTCTCCCGGCCCTGGAAGGGTTCTATGTGTTGAGAGTGTGTAATGGCTGAAAAGCTTGACATTTTCCAGGAGGCCTTGATTTCCTGGGTAATTTTTTGGGCAGACAAAACAGGACTTGATGAATCTGTTCTGTCTGTAAAAAAACCTGGGGCTTCACTGGTATGGGGCTGAATCAGAATGCTTTGATCTGCAAGAGATTTAAGCTGCTCCAGATCGCTGATCATGGATTGATCATCTTTGCAGCCTTGGGGATGCAGCATGGAACCAAGAGCCGAGGTTTCAATAGTTTTAAAACCACCCCAGATGATCCTGCACATGGAGGATGCCCGTGTTAATGCCACATATAATAATCTTCTTTGCTCTGCCTTTTCTTCTTGTTCAAAATGGTTTTGAGAATTTGCAAAATCCTCTGATCCAAGGTCAAGGGTCAGGCTGTGATCCTTTCCGGGATCATGGAAAAGAATATTTTCGTAAGAGGGCTTTCGCAGTCCTTCCCAGAGGTATGGCAGATAAACAATTGGATATTCAAGGCCTTTGCTTTTATGAATGGTGACAATGGCCACAGATTTTTTGTCACTCTCAAGCCTGAGCTCATCCTCAAATTCATCTCTAAGCTCTTTGGACAATTGCCGGACATACCATTTCAATAAATAATACGGCGACAACTGCTGTTTGAGACAGGCCTGTGAAATCAATTCAACCAAATGATAGAGATTGGTCAGTCCCCTTTCGTCAAGCTTCGGGTTTGTCTTTAAGAATGCTTCATCAGAATGAAACAAAGCCATAACCATGGAGACAAAACCTTTGGTCTCCCAGATTCCCTTATATGCCCGGAACCGGTCCTGCCACGCAAAAAAGAGTGCTTCGTCCCTGTCAAGTGCAACAATCATATCCGATGAAAAATTAAACACGGATGTACACAGGGCTGCATTGATATAACCCTTGTTATCAGGGTTGTACACAGCCCATAAAATATCATGCAGATCAATGGCCTGCCTGGACTCAAAAACAGACCCTGTTTTTGAAAGATGCGAAGGAATATTTAAATCGGATAAGGCAGCTTTAATCTGTTCAGCCTGTTTGTTTGTCCGGACAAGCACGGCAATATCACTGGGGCTGATTTTTTGAGTACCCGAACCTTTTTTGCCCTTGTCAATCAAGACCTTGTCAGATTGCAGCAAAGAAAGGATATCTGCTGCACACGCTTCCGGGATAATCCCGGCTGCCGTCTCTTTGGTCATAAACCCCTGCCTGTCAAGCACCTGATCTTTTCTTTTTATAAAACTAAAGTGTAATGGCGGAACAATATGTTCATTCTCAACCAGACGATTTGTGGCTGTCGCCGGTGTTATGACCTTTGAAAACTTGATGAATTCATAGACAAATGGATCTTCACAGCTTGAAAAAAGCTGATTGATTCCTTTAACAAGTAAAGGTGTTGACCGATAATTTTTTTCAAGGGTAAATCTTTGATCGCTCTCTCTGGACGCTTTTAAATAAGCAAAAATATCCCCCCCCCTGAACGCATAAATAGCCTGCTTGGGATCACCGATCATAAAAAACGGGGTCGTGATAAGTGGTGTGCCCTGTGAAGAGAAAATCTTTGAAAAAATATCATACTGCCTGGAGTCTGTATCCTGGAATTCATCAATCAGACAGGCTTTATAGGTTTGTCTGACGGCTTTTTGAAGAATGTGCGAATCTTCTGTTTCAAGGGCTTTTGCAAGATCATTAACAAGATCATCAAAAAAACAGATGCCGTAAGTTTTCTTCATTTTTTCAAGTTCTGTATTAAAAAAAGATAAAAATTTAATTTTCAGACTGATAAGATTATTTTCAAACACTTCATAAAAACAAAGCAGGTGCTCGCATAAATCAAAAAATTCATGCTCCGGCGGTATTTCCCCTGATTTTGTTTTAAGCTCCAGTCTTGTTTGCGTAAATTTATAAAGAGCATCACCTTTTTCCTTCATTTTAAAAAGCGTATTCGTACCGCCCTGCTCTATTTTCAGGCAGAAGGCTTCAAGCCAGGCAGGAACATTTTTTTTCGTATAACTTCTTTTATCAATTCCCTTGTGATTTTGAATAAGCTCAATAATCTCCCCTGCCCGGGTCAAAAGGATATTATGAATTTTTTTAAGAGTTTGCCTGTAGTCATCAAAGACAACCTCAAAGGTTGCAGCGGAGGGTTTGAGAATAAGATCAGGTTTTGAAACAATCTGACCAAAAGATGCGGCAAAACTTTCCGGCGTTATCTGCCGCTGGGTTAAATAGGATAAAAACAGGATGTCCAGATTGTTAACATGACCCATGAAAAAATCATAGCTGACCTGCCTTAAAAACAGGGACCTGTCCGGCATAAGCTCAATATCAAAAAGGGAATGACTTTCAAATGCATTCTCTTTTAAGACCTTGAAGCAAAAAGAGTGGATGGTCATGACAGATGACTGGTCAAAACAGGTCAATGCGTGCTGCAGTCTCTGACAGATAACCGGCAGATCTTTATCGCGGCTCAAAAACAGGACCAGATCATCTTCACCGCCGTAAGATTGTTCAGAAAGCCCGGCAAGCGTATTAAAAAGCCTTGTTCTGATTCTCAGTTTGAGCTCTGCTGCTGCAGCTTCAGTAAACGTGACCACCAGTATGGATTCCACAGAGTATCCTCTGGCCACAAGCCTGCAATAAAGCGTGGTAATGGTGTATGTTTTCCCGGTACCTGCACTGGCTTCAATCAGGGTATTTTTTTCAAGATCAATATGAAATGGGTCTAAGGGTTTCATAATATTATTTTCAGACTTTTAAATTTATCTTTGCCGGCAATTAACCAGTATATGATGTGGTGGATATCCTCCTTGTAAAAAGTACGTACTTTAAATACCATAAATGCATATACGATAGAAAGGATTTATAAATATGGGGGTAATTAATATATGGTATTTGTTGCAGGCTGAAAAAGGAAATTTGGGCTATTATTTCATTATCATTGTTTGGAAAATTTAATTTAGCGTACTCTTGCAAGGAATATTATATGTATGATACAAATTATTGGTGAATTTGGAATACTGTAGTTACTGGCAAGCTATGTGAGAAAAGGATAAACCGCTCTTTATATGTCTTTTCTTACATGCTTTTGTAGGGGCAATGCTTGATAAATTTAAGACTATTTTCGAAGAGAGACTGTGAACCTTTGTGGA
>JAHOYS010000306.1 GCA_019038815.1 Desulfobacterales bacterium
GGGTTGACATAAAGGCATAAACATAATAATTGTATGTGCAAACGTTTATTTCTTTTGAGGTGACCATGGAAAACAATGAAAATTTTCTTGAAAGCTGCCTGTTTTTTAATACCAATGCCTTGTCCAGATATTTATTAAAAATTGCAGAAAAAGAGTTTAAACATTTAAACCTCTCCCCTGCCCATGCATCGCTGTTGCTGCTGGTGTATGACACACCCGGAATCAGTCCGAAAGACTTAAGCCGTCATCTTCATCTGACACCTTCCACCATCACACGATTTGTTGATGCCCTTGAAAAAAAGGGAATGGTTAGGCGTACAACTAAGGGAAAAGCCGCATTTATATTTCCAAGTAAAAAAGGTCTTGAATTAAAAAGATCAATTGCAGTTGCCTATAAACAATTATATATGAAATATACAAAAATTCTTGGCTCAAACACAGCCAATCAATTGTCTTTTACCATTCTTAAAGCCAATAAAAAACTTGCCGGGTTTTTAGACAATAATGAAAAAAAACTTTAAACTTGTTATTGAATATGACGGGACAGAATTTTTTGGCTGGCAAAGACAAAAAGACAAAAAAACCATTCAAGGTGAAATTGAAAAAGCTTTAAGTAAAATTTTAAACCAGAAAATCAAAATTTCAGGATCAGGGAGAACTGATGCCGGGGTCCATGCTTTTGGGCAGGTTGCAAATTTCTACGCGGATACGGGTATCCTTCCCCCGGATCTTAAAAAGGGGATGAACAGCCTGATCAAACAACCCATTGTGATCAGGGAGTGTTGCATTATGGATGATGATTTCCATGCCCGGTACAAAGCTGTTTCCAAAGAATATCAGTATTTTATTTTGAACAGGGAAGATCCTTGTGCCATAGACAGGTTATACCAATGGCATATCCGACACCCTCTTGACATGGGGGCAATGAGTCAGTGCTGTCAGGCAATTACAGGAATTTTTGATTTTAAGTCTTTTGAAAACACCGGAAGCCCGCGCTCTTCCACCATTCGGGAAGTCTTTCTTGCAAATATCAGTCACTTGGGCCATAGCAGGCTTGTATTTAAAATCTGTGCCAGCGGGTTTTTAAAGTACATGGTACGAAATCTCATCAGTACCATTGTTCTTACAGGGTTAAACAAAAGAACACCACATGAATTTACCAAAATACTCGAAGAAAAGGACAGAGCAAAGGCCGGTCCGACAGCACCTGCTCATGGGCTGTTTTTAAAAAAAGTAAATTATTCGTGATCTTTTATCTTTTTGACATGATCATTGTAGTAAGAAATGATATCCCGTCTGTAAATTAAACCGATCAGCCTGCCTGAATCATATTCTTCCATAACGGGTAAGGCATCAATATTTTTTTGAGTCAGTTTTAATAGTACTGTATTCAGATCTTCGGAAGGTGTTGTAAGGATCAGATCAGACACCATTATATCTTTCATGACAACCAGTTGTTCTATATGGGGTGTAAAGATAACCTCCCGGATATCATTGGAGGAAAAGATGCCTGATAAATCACCTTGGCTGTTAATAACCGGAAAATAGTGCTGTTTGGTGCTTGAGAATATTTTTTTAAATTCACTGAATGCCATGTCTTCGTTCACACATCTGACTTCTTTGATCAGGTGCCTTAAATTGCCAACTTTTATGGTTTGAAGAATATCCATCATAAATTCACCGGCATGGGCAGGAGAATCAATCCTGGATTTGACCTGATTTTCAAAAATAGTCCATTTCTGAGATAATAAATAGCATATGGAACATACCAAAAGGCTTGGTAATAATAAGTGGTATGAATTAGTCATCTCACTGATAAAAATAATCGTTGAAATCGGTGTGTTGGACGCGGCTGCAAAAAAGCCTGCCATACCGACAATAACAAAGGAACCAGGGCTGGTAACAACCGAAGGGATAAGCAGATGAAAGAGTTTTCCAACTGCCCCTCCCATGGCGCCTCCTATGACAATGGATGGGCCGAATACACCGCCGCTGCCACCGGAGCCAATGGAAAAGGATGTGGTAAATATTTTTCCCAGGGCCAATGCAATCAAGGTAGGGATGGCCACCTGGTTGAAAATGGCCTGCTGGGTAATTCCATATCCGAATGCAAGGGTATAGGGAAGAAAAAAGCCAATAATACCAGTCAGCAAACCACCTATGGCCGGTTTAAAATGATTGGGAATTGACATTTTTTTAAACAGGTCAATCACCCCGTAAAATACTTTAATATAAAGTATGGCAGTAAGCACAAGGACACCGGCAAGGGCAAGATACGGTCCTAATTCTAATGGATTCTGAAATTTAAAATTCGGTGAGTCAAACAAAGAACCCCATCCGAAAACAAGGCAGAAACTGCAATAAGCAACAACAGAGGAAATACCTGCCGGAATAATAACTTCTGATTCAAAATCAGGATCACGATATAGGACTTCAGCGGCAAAAAGCGCACCTGCCAGAGGCGCACGGAATATGGATCCGACCCCGGCGCCGATACCGGCAGCCATCATGATTCTTCTTTCTCTTTTGGAAAGTTTGAACTTGGTTGCCAGAAAAGAACCGAATCCTGCACCGATTTGCGCTATGGGCCCTTCCCTGCCCCCTGAACCACCAGTTGTCAGTGTTATTGTGGAAGCAATGGTTTTAATTATTGGAATCCTGCCACGGATAAGTCCGCCTTTATGATGGTAGGCATCAATGGCTGCATCTGTTCCATGGCCTTCGGCTTCCGGGGCAAATGTGTAAACGAGCCAGCCGCTTATTAAACCGCCCAAAGCCGGTAGAATTAAAAGTATCCATCGATTAAAAGGGGTTTGGGTGTGGGGCAGAAGAAGATGTTCTCCGGCAGGAGAGCCCGGTCTGTATCCCGCCATCAGATCCAGAAAAAAATGCATGCCAAGGCCGCATAAATAATGAAAAACAATGGCGCCGCAGCCGGCAATAATACCGATTAAGACAAAGTAAAAAAGCCATCTGCCTGCAACTGCAATATCCCCTGAACCGATCTTTTCTCTGAAACCCATGACCCTTAACCTTTGCTAAGGTCATTAATACCGCTCAATATGATATCAAACAATGTTTCCACATCACTTTCTTCAAGACAGGAAAATGCCACCCGGATATTTTTCTTACCAATGGAAATCAAACCGGTTCCATAATTTTCAAGAAGATGAAGTCTTAATTCTTCAGCGTCCACATCTTTTAACCGGATACACATGAAATAGCCTGAGTTAAACGGATAAATATCAAAGGCATCCTTATACTTCGGGTCCTTTAGAACTGTTTTCATTTTTAATGCCCGATTTTTAAGAAGCTCAAATTTTTCCTTTTTATAGACCTCATAATTTTCATCAGCCATGGATTTTAAAAGAATGGTCTGGCTTAGGTGGGATGAATTGGAAATATTTCCCCTGATACATCCTCCAGTCTTTTTTTCCAGTGCTTCAAGCACATTATCATCATCACCAAAAACACCATAGGTAATAAAACCTGTTCTGAATCCCCAGACATAGTCTTCTTTTGTTGCACCATCAAGTTTGATTGCTACAAGACGTTTGTCTGCGCCTGCAAGCTTGGAAAATATGGATTCTTTGCTGGTTTGTTCTTCAAAGAAAAGTCCAAAGTAGGCATCATCACAGGCTGCAACCACATTGGTCCCCTGCTGTGCTATATCAATGAGAATACTTGCAACCCTGTTAGCTTCGGCTACACTCAGAGAATATCCGCTTGGGTTATGGGGAAAATTTAAAACAGTGATAATTTTATCATTAACCCTTGCCTGCTGACGGATTACTTCTTCAAAAGAATCTATATTAAAACGGGTCAGCTGATCATCATAGGCTTTGTAATGAACAATACGTCCGCTGTTCCTGACACAAAAGGTCATACTGTAATTACCCCACATCATGTCAGGCAGAACAATCACATCGTTTGCGTTCACCCACATATCAGACAGAATACTGACTCCGTGGGTGATGCCTGATGTCACGACAGGGAGGCTGATCTTTTTATTTTCAAGTGATGGATTCTTTTTATAAAGATCGGTCTTCCATTTGTTGCGAAGTGCCGGAATACCAAAGGATGGCGCATAAGGCAAATAATTATCCGGTTCAATATCTTTAATATACTTTGTGATGGATGAAAGGCTTAAGACGCTGTTCCCTTCTTTGGCAATACCAATGGTCGCATTAATTTTATCTGCTTTTTGTTTGGCTTCAGCACTCTGGCTTAAGATGCCTTTTGGAAAATAAAGGGCTTTTCCCATATCAGAAAGCATTTCAAAAATGTGGGGATTGGATCCATTAATAGTCTGGTTAAGTTCTTGTGCAATAGGATTCATAATTCACTCTTTTAAAACGGTTGATTGATAAATAAACCTTAAAACAATTCATTAAAGTATTTGAACCTAAAAAAAACTCCGCAGCTTTATCAAGACGGAAACCACAGAGTTTAAATAAAACTGATATAGAAAGATTATCTTCTTTTGGAAGCTTTGATCGGATTAATCTTTTGTTTTTTAATAGCTGAAACGGTTTTAACATGGGTTGCAATATTGCAATTTCCAATTTTCCATTTTAATGATGGGTCAGGAGCGGCAGTGCAATATACACCTGTTTCAAATTCTGAAGTTCTTCCACAGCCTTTGCATTCATCAATGATGGGCAGGCATGCTCCTTCATTGTAGCTACAGCCTTTTGCTGTCATGAACACGCAGTTGTCACCTTCCCTAATAGTTGTACAAATCATAATAATAATCCTGTAATTTAATCCTGTAGTTTGAATTCCTAAATAGTCCTTTAAAGACTATAAACCTTGATCAAATATCACAACATCCAAAAACTGTCAATATTTGAGTG
>JAHOYS010000202.1 GCA_019038815.1 Desulfobacterales bacterium
CATAAATCAGAGCCAGATGCGGGAAGGTTTGATAATTTTATGAAGAAATTATTGCCAAATAATGATTTCAGTTGTAAACAACAGAACATTAAAACTATGGGAATCGTTGAATTAATGGATGCAGCAAACTATAAAACTCAGACTTTTCAAAATCAAATTTTTAAGACTGATGATCTTTCAATTGAATTGAACTGTCAGGGGGACACTGACTATACAAAGGTCAGTTATCCTGTAAAATATGGTTTGTTTTCAAGGCTTGAGACCCATGATTATATTTTTGAATTCAATCTCAATCATGAGATTCGACATGCAAAATCAAAGAAAAAAGCCTGGATTCACCCATCTGAATGGCTTAAGCGAACAATGGGAAATGACTGGATCTATTATTCCACGGGCGGATACTCAGGTGTGTATGAAGCGCTGGGGGAATATTATCTGCCCAACCTTACGTATCCGACAAATTCCCTGCTCGGCGGCAAACCCTTTAAAGAAAATGAAATAGATCAGATTGTCAAAAACTGGCATCAGATTACAGCACAATTGCCGGACACGGGTTTTCCAGACCCGGTTTCCCAGTGGATTCGGGCCATAAAGCAGCAGACACCGGAAGGATTGCAAATAAAAGCACAAAAACTGTTTGATATATCCGGATCACGGGTGACAGTGATGCCGCCCGATGCCCGGCACGTTGACTATAATATTATCCCCTTAAATATTTCTGACGGATGCCTGTATAAATGCCAGTTTTGCAAGGTGAAAAACAAAAAGAAATTTTCCGTTCGGTCAGAACAGGATATTGACCACCAGATCAAACAGCTCAAACAATTGTATGGCAAAGACCTCATTAATTTCAATGCCCTGTTTTTAGGAGAGCATGATGCATTAAACGCGCCTCGTGAACTGATTCTTAAAGCTGTTCAAACTGCTTATGATGCATTTGAGTTCCAATTGTCGGTTATGGAAAAAAGCTATCTGTTCATGTTCGGGTGTGTTGACTCTTTTTTAAATACTGACAAAAGGTTTTTTGAAACACTCGATCGCATGCCCTTTCAAACCTTTATCAATATAGGACTTGAATCATATGACCAGGCAACATTGGACCTTCTTGGCAAACCTTTGACCCGAAAACAGGTAAAACATGCATTTGAAAAAATACAGGCTGTAAACGGTACATTTTCCAATATTGAAATCAGCTGCAATTTTGTCATGGATGAAACCCTTCCGGATTCTCATTACAAGGCATTAATGACCCTTATCAGGGAAAACGTCAACAGAACAAAACCCAAAGGATGTGTTTACCTGTCGCCTTTGAAATTCGGCAGTCCCTCCCGGCAGGTGCTCTATGATTTTTATAAACTGAAGTCCCTGAGCCGGTTTCCCACTTTTTTATATATAATCCAGCGGCTATGAAACGCTTGATTTTACCCCTTTTTTGATGATAGTTTCCCTTTTATGAACATGACAACACTACTCATTTCACTTCACGGAGGCCACAGCGGCCAGTATTGCAACCATGCCGTGGATCTGCTTGAAGATATCATCCTGCGATATATCGAACTTGGATTTACAAAAGTCGGGATTACCGAGCATGTCCCGCCAGTCAATGACTTTTTTTTGTTTCCTGATGAAAAAGAGGCCGGCCTTACGACCGCTGCTATCAATAAAAGATTTGAAAATTATTTTAACGAACTCAATGCACTGAAAAATAAATATGCGTCTAAAATCAAAATCTTTGCCGGGATGGAGACAGAAACCTGTACCGGCTATGCAGATCATATCAATAAACTGATCTCAAAATTTCAACCGAATTATATTGTGGGGTCTGTCCACCATATTGATGATATCTATTTTGATTATTCCAAAGAAGAATATGACAGGGCTGCTTCTGTCTGCGGCTCGTATGATGC
This sequence comes from Desulfobacterales bacterium, assembly GCA_019038815.1. Taxonomy (GTDB): domain Bacteria; phylum Desulfobacterota; class Desulfobacteria; order Desulfobacterales; family Desulfobacteraceae; genus Desulfobacula. The sequence continues at coordinate 1,908 of JAHOYS010000202.1, forward strand.
AATGTATGAAAAATACTTTGACCTGCAATATGAAATGATAAAAACGCTTAAACCATTTATTATAGGACATTTTGACCTGATCAGGATCTATGATAAGGATTATAAAAAAAGGCTTCTGCTTCCACAGATCAACCGAAAAATTCAAAGGAATTTAAAGCTTATCAAATCCTTGAACCTTGTCATGGATTTTAACCTGCGCCCTCTTGCAAGAGGTGAAAAAGAGCCTTATATTACTTCCTCAATTCTTAAAAAGGCAAAAGAAATGGAGATATGCGTCGTTCCCGGAGATGACTCCCACAGCGTCAACGAAGCAGGTCGTCATGTTGACAAGGCAATCGAAATATTAAAAGCCTATGGATTCAAAACCCAGTGGCCTGATCCTGTGCTTTTAACTTAAGGTCTGAAAAACAAAACAATAGAGATGAAACCTGAAAACTTTGTGATCATTCTTGTTCAACCCCAGGGACCGATTAATATCGGCTCTGTCTGCAGAACCATGATGAATTTCGGATTCACCCAGCTTCGGCTGGTAAATCCCACAAAACATTATAAATCCCTTCTGGCAAAAAAAATGGCCTTAAGCGCATTCACGGTTCTTGAAAACGCGTTGATTTTTGATGATCTTCAATCTGCCCTTTCAGATATACAGATTGCCTTTGGCACTAGCCGACGGTTCGGCAAGTACCGGAAAAACTTTTTCACGCCGTCAGGTGCTGCCGAAAAAATTCGTGAAAAGTATCAGGAAACAAATTGCGCACTGGTACTGGGTCCTGAGGACACAGGGCTTGAAACAAAAGACCTGGATCTTTGCCAGCATTTTGTCACCATCCCTACCCATGATGCCTATCCGTCCATGAACCTGAGTCATGCTCTGGCGGTGCTGTTATACGAAGTGTCGTTAAAATCTGATTCAGGAGAGAAATTTTTTGACCCGCTTCCCAAAAAGCTTGCTGCCGGGGATGAAATTGAGCACATGTTTGCCCATATGAAAGACAGTCTTTTAAAAATTGATTTTCTTGATCAGCAAAATCCGGATCACCTGTTAAGAACGTTCAGGCGGATATTTGGCACTGCCGGTCTCACATCCAGGGATGTCCGGATCATCCGTGGAATGATGAGCAGGATCGACTGGACAGAAGACCAGAGAAGGATACTAAATAATGAAGATTGAAGTTGATTTTCAACCCATTGGCAAACATATAGAAGTTGATTACAAAACGACTGTTCTGGAAGCGGCTCAAGAGGCTGGTGTCGGCATTTCAGCTATTTGTGGCGGTGTAGGTTCCTGTGGAGCCTGCCGCGTTCGCCTGGATGATCAGGAACAGGTCAGCAAGCCAAACGAGACCGAAATTGAAACACTTGACATGGATGATATGACAGCCGGCATACGGCTGGCATGCCAGACCGAAATCTATGGCCCCGTCAGGGTGGACATACCGCCCGAGTCCATGACCGCGACACAGCGTACTCAGGTGGAAGGCGAAGAAATCAGTTTTGAATTTGAACCGCCTGTGGAAGTCAGGGATCTGACCCTGTCCGAAGCTGCGGGAACCGACCTGCAAGCAGATTTTGAACGACTCAGCGCCGCTATCTCAAAAACAGGCCCTTTTGTACTGCAATGCCGCCGCCTGAATATCATAAAACAAATTCCCGAACTGCTGCGCAAGAACCAGTGGAAAATTCAAGCAGGACTGCGCGGTGATGAACTGGTCAGTGTTGCTGCTCCCGGAACCCCTTTACTGGGACTTGCCGTGGACATCGGCACTACCAAAGTGGCCGGATACCTGGTGGACATGATCAGTGGCAAAACCCTTGCCATGAAAGGAATCATGAACCCGCAGATCACCTACGGCGAAGACGTGATGGCCCGGATCACCTATTGTACCATGAAGGAAAATGGGCTGGACATTCTTCATAAAGCGATCGTGGATGCGCTCAACAAACTTAGTCTTGACCTTTGCGCCACAGCTGAATCAAACGATGAAGCCAACGCTCGTATCTATCGCCCATCCCAGATTGTGGAATCGGTTATGGTCGGCAATACCGCCATGCATCACCTGGTGCTGGGTATGCCGGTCAGCCAGTTGGGTCTTGCGCCGTATGTAGCGGCTGTATCATCACCTCTGGATATAAAGGCTGATGAAATCGGTCTGGCCTTTTCGCCCGGCGCCACTGTTCATCTGCTGGCCAACATCGCCGGTTTTGTAGGAGCTGATCATCTTTCCATGCTCCTTGCCACGGATACCCACAAGAAAAAAGGCGTGGTTATCAGCCTTGATATCGGTACAAATACAGAAATGACAATTATAGCCAACGACCGTATGATCGCCTGCTCAACCGCATCCGGACCGGCTTTTGAAGGTGCTCATATTCGGCACGGTATGCGGGCTGCGGACGGTGCCATAGAACGGGTTCAGATTACCAATAATGAACTGGCATTCCAGACCATCGGCAATGTTCCCCCCATTGGAATCTGTGGTTCCGGTATCCTGGATGCCATTGCCCAGCTCAAGCTGTGTGGGGCCATGAATAATACCGGCGCCCTGGATCAAAAACATCCCCTGATCCGAAAGGGTAAAAAATTACCTGAAGCCCTTCTGGCTGCTGCTGAAACAACTGGAAACGGTCATGATATTGTATTGACCCGCAGTGATATCAATGAAATCCAGCTGGCCAAAGGTGCCATGCGAGCCGGCATTGAACTTTTGCTCGATGCAACCGGTGTCACTGCTGCAGATATTGATGAATTTATCATTGCAGGTGCCTTTGGCTCGTATATCAGCGTGGAAGCTGCCGTCAGCATTGGCATGTTTCCAGATATTCCCATGGATCGATTCCGTCAGGTGGGCAATGCCGCAGGTATCGGTGCAAAGCAGGCCCTTTTATCGTCAACACGGCGGGGCCAGGCCGTTGAAAT
>JAHOYS010000354.1 GCA_019038815.1 Desulfobacterales bacterium
TGTTGGCGGCAATGGAAAACACAGCGAATAATGTCGTGCTGGATTTATGGATTTCAGATGGAGACAGTCTCCAGGACAGCGCCTTAGATATTGAAATAACAGATGGCATAAAACTGCACGATGTAGGCCTTGATCTCGCTGTGGTAGGAGTCATGCCGACTTTCCGGGCAGTGTATGCAATGCATTTAGACAGTGTAATCAAAGAGGTAATTTAATAAGGAGGAAACGATCATGGCACAGCCGAATACTTACTGGCTATTTAACAATACGGCAAACGACGGCGCCAATACCGGCAATGCCACGGGCGGCGCAGGGGGCGCATCATCCAACTGGGTGGTCGTTGACCTGACAAACGATGCCCTGGCCTGGTGCTCTGAACAGCAGACGGACGGGGATGCGATCGGAGGCACAAGATATCCGGTGGTTATCCCGGATTCGGGCAGCAACGAGGCGGAAAAGACATTTATCAAGGATAATTCAGCGGCAATATTTGACCAGGTTCCACTTGCCGGTACAACGGCGGGCGGGCAATCAGGCGGAGATACTCGATATGTTTTTGCAATATATTTTGACGGGGCAACCGCAGGGATACCTTACCTTGAGGCCTGGGATGACAACACTCATGCCACATCGGCCCATAATTTTCTTGGCGGTGGTACGCCTGCGAATTCATCGCTTAAAGCGATCACAACCACCAATGCCGTGCCCGGATCTGCAACCTGGGCAGGTACGGCTCTGGCAGGAGCGGCCAACCGGATCAGCCTTGACACGGCAGCATTGACGGTTGCAAAAAACCTTTATTTTAACATCAAACAGCTGGTCACCCAGGGCACGCATACGCCTGGCAGCTCAACCAGCCTGGTGCTGACGCTCCGGTATTTGTATTCGTAATGAAAGGAACGGCATGAAGTATACCTTATTATATAACGACGGCATTGTGTACGAGTCCCCGGATATCAGGTCAAAAGATCCGGGCTGGGCGTCTGAAGACGGGGCAAAGCTTGTGGGGATCAGACAGATGTCCATCAAGCTGCCAAATGATCAGATCCTTATTTTAAAAGGCTTTGAAAAGTACAACTTTTTTGTAGAGGCCTCTCAGGGATTCGGAAAAAACAATGCGCGAATCGAGTCTTTTTTCTTTTGCGGTGCCTGGCAGGGGCATGTGGTGTCCTGGGAGATCAATTACAGGACAGAACAGATCCTCAAGCGTATGGCAAAAGAAGGGCATGAGTATAACGGCACGGCCACAAGAGGCTGGCGCATGGGGCTGATCGGTGAAAAAGCGGAGTCAGGATTATGTCCTTTACAATAGCAGAATGGAATATCAATCCAAACCGGCACTGGTATGTGAAACTTGCGGATGCCGGGTCTGAGATCAGCGTTAAGCTGTACCCGACAGCTGCGGATGCGGTTGCAGACACCAACCTGGTGGCTGAGGGCACGGCAGCATTCGGCACGGCGTCAGAGGCGGTCTTGACCATGGATGATGCCGGATCGCCGGAAATATCCCTGTTTAATGCGGCCATGACTTATCACCTCAAAGTATCCGGAGCGGATTCCGACGCAACCAAAACCTTTAATGTGACGCCGTTTGTGGATCTGCCGGACATCAACAACAGTATTTACCGGTCTGAGGCGTTGATCAATAAAAAAGCCATCGCAGAAATCAACCGGCACACCCACACGGCCAAGATCCGCAGCATCGTTGCAGGCAATCACAACCCGGCACTGGTCACAGACGACGTTCTGGGCGTGCAGTCTGCCATGCGGGGCATTGACGTTTTGACAACCGTGTCCGAGCGGGTGATTATTGCCACGCCGGACTCTTTGACCGACCAGATCGAAACCATTGAATATGCGGATGTGCAGCATGGATGATAATATACTTGAGCAGCTGACGGGTGACCCGGCAAAAGACTATTTGTTTGCCACGGTCGCTGCGGTCTCGACATCCGGCCTGCTGACGGTCAACACCGTGTCCGGGCTGCAGCTTACCATCCGGGATAATGACCAGACATACCGGGTTGATGACCAGATCATCCTGGCCGCACCCGGAAACGATTTGAACAATATTTTTATCATCCGCAAGACAGATAAACTTTATCCGGCGGCTGTCAACCTTGTTATTGACAATGATGAGGACTAACCGGACAGGAGGCAAAGACATGGAATCAATCAAAATAAATCCACATTTATTGCAAAAAACACCCACATTTCCGGTCATCCGTCCCATTCCCAAACCTCAGCCAAAAGGCTGGCTTGCCAGGTTTGCCCGGTTTTTGACATACCGCAGAGAATTCCTGGTGCTGCAGCCCTGGGTCACATGGAGTGAATACATCCGGGAGTATATTTATATCCCGACCGGATTTGTATCTGACGGCGCCAGCGTTCCAAAGATGCTGAACAGCTTATACGGTCAGACCGGTGTGCTCCTGCACGGAGCCTTTCCGCATGATTTTGGGTATAAATACGCCGGCCTGATATTAATAGATCAGGAGACCCTGCATATTTATTTCCAGCCTTACACAAAAAAAGAGCTGGACCGGATTTTTAAAGCTTCATGTGCAGCCGAAAGTGGACTGCCGGTTTCATCAGGAATCGCCACGGCCGCGTTAAAACTTTTTGGCTGGCCAACATGGAATAACTATCGCAAAAAAAACCAAAAAGCATTCCAGGATTTTCCAATATTGTTTCCGGGAGAAGAATTGACAACCTGATGGGTCAGGTGGATGCAAAAAAAAGAAAGGAAGCTGCCCTGGTAAGTGCTACAACACTCCCAGGGCGAATGGGCTGATAGGACAACCCAGACATCAAATCAATGACAACTCCCTTTGCACGGACCGTGCACAAAGGGGTATATCAGGCTGATATTTTCAGCACAAGGAGAAAATGTCCTATGAACAGTCCATTCGCCTATATTGGCGGTAAATCAAGATTAGCAAAACAAACCATCTCTATTATTCCCGAGCATAAAACATATTGTGAAGCCTTCTCCGGAGCCGCATGGATCTTCTTTAAAAAAGAGCCGTCAAAGGTTGAAGTGATCAATGATCTGGATAGCGATCTGATAACCTTTTACCGGGTGGTCCAGAATCACCTTGAAGAATTTTTAAAGCAGTTTAAATGGCTGCTGACATCCCGTGAATGGTTCCAGGACTGGAAGGATCAGTTAGAGGTCAGAGGGCTGACGGACATTCAAAGAGCTGCACGGTACTATTATATTCAGCGCCTTGCCTTCGGTGGAAAAGTAAGAGGCCGGACATATGGTGTGCAGATTGACAGGACCGTCCCCAGAATTAATTTGCTCAGGATTGAAGAAGAAATGTCAATGGTTCACATGCGCCTGGCGCACGTCCGGATAGAAAACCTGAAATGGCAGGATCTGATCAAACGATATGACCGGACTGATACATTCTTCTATTGTGATCCGCCATATCATGGCCACCCAGACTATAAACACAACCTTGTCCTGGAGGATTACGTTGATATGGCCAAGATCCTGATGTCCATCAAAGGGAAATTCATTTTAAGCATCAATGATAATCCTGAAATGAGAGAGGTTTTTAAAACCTTCAACATTAAACCGGTATCCTTATTATATAGCGTTGGGATAAAACCGACCAAAGCCAAGGAACTGATAATTCAAAATTTTTAATTGGTTTTTTCTGAACCATTTTGAATTTGCCTGGCGCCGATCGGTTATGTGTATGGAGTACAAAGCTTAAGGAAGCTGAGTTTCCTGGGGTAATCTCAATCTCCAATAAAAAACATTCCGGCAGTTTCTCTCGGAATCAATTATATTTTTCCAAAAGCTGCTCTGTCGAAATGCCTTTACATGCATTAAAAATATTGATACGAAAATGGTAATCTAGATTTGCATATTTAATTGTTAGGATAGGCAATCCGGCCAAACACTTATCACCGAAGGAGAAAAGGTATGAAGAAAGTATTGAAGACGATCAGCATTGCGTTTGTTGCCCTCGTTGTCCTTGGTGCCACGCCTAAATGGGCGGAAAGCCTAACTGGGCCTCAGAAGAATGCCGTCAGATCTGCGAAACAGTACCTCAGCATGATGGGCTTCTCACGGGGCGGACTTATTCAGCAACTCTCTTCCGATGCTGGGGATGGTTATCGCGTTACCGATGCTACCGTAGCAGTGGATAGCCTGAACATTGATTGGAACAAGCAGGCGATAAGATCTGCGAAACAGTACCTCAGCATGATGGGCTTCTCGTGCAAAGGTCTCATTCAGCAACTTTCATCGAGCGCTGGAGACAAGTACACCGTGAGCCAAGCAACCTACGGGGCACGACAGGCGGGTGCTTGCGAATAAGCCAAAGGTATGACCTACCAATGCGTTCAACTCGGACGGCTTCGCCGCCGTATAATGAGGACTTGGGGTCAAATCTTGAATTGTGAATTAACAGGATCACAGTAGATTTTTTGTTTAGTTCAACAATCCAAATGAACACGGATACAAATTCCGCTACGCTCTATTTGAACCGGTTGTTTGGGGTGTTCACGGCGGCTGCACCGCGATTCAAGATAAATTCAACTCTTTAATATAATGAGTTGATTCTGATTTAAAATAAAAATTTTAAATTTCTGATATTGCCTGCCAGAATTTCTGATATTGATAGCAAAATTACACCAAAGTTGAAAGGAATTTTTCAACATCATAACCATATTCGATTTAAAAAATAAATTTTGGATTTCCCATGATTATGAGAAAAATTACAGATAGATTTTGAATTTGGATTTTATTCAGAAGGTCGGGGTATGGTTGCAGGGAATCGTTGATTGGGCTTGTGTACAGATTCTTAA
>JAHOYS010000057.1 GCA_019038815.1 Desulfobacterales bacterium
GTATACCAGCGGGCTGACAACCGGTCTAAAGACGCTGATCGTCTTAAGCTTCTAAAGGCAAAAGGCATGCAGGTCGTTGAGGATCCTGACGTTGCTGCATTCAGGGCCAAGGTTGTCGATCTAAAAGATATGGACCTTTACAAGGACCCGAAAGTGCAGGATATGCTGTTAAAAATCATAGAAGCTGTTAAATAGTGCCCGGGCGAAAGGTGACTATGATTAAAAAAACAAGCTCCCGTATCAACCAGTGGGTAGAATACCTGCTGTTTGGTATGGGATTCACCATGGCCATGATTGTTGCCGTCCAGGTATTTTGCCGATATGTTTTGAATCAGTCTTTGTTCTGGTCAGAGGAACTGGCCCGGTTTCTCCTGGTATGGCTGACATTCCTGGGAGCATCAACTGCCTATTATCGAAAGGTCAACCCTGGTGTTGATTTTCTGTATGCAAAACTGCCGCAATTACTGAAAAAAGCATCCTCCATATTCACCCATCTTTCATCCATGGCCCTGTTTATTGTCATGGTCATCTATGGATGCAAGTTTGCCTGGTTTGTGCGTCTGCAGATCTCTCCTGCACTCCAGATACCCAAATGGATCGTCTTGAGTATTATTCCCATCAGTGGTGTTATTTTGATGATCCATGCCGCAACCCTCCTGATTAGTGAATTAAAGGGGGATTCCAATGACCACTGAAGTCCTGATTCTGTCACTTCTTTTTCTTTTTGCCATCAACACACCCATTGCCATTGCCATCGGTGTTGCGTCTGTTACAGCCATTTTAATTCAGGGTGATTTCAGCTTGATGATGGTGGTACAGCGCATGTTCGGCGGCACAGACTCCTTTCATCTCATGGCTGTTCCTCTTTTCATGTTCACCGGGACCATCATGGAGGCCGGCGGTATAAGCCGCAGGATCATTGACTTTGCCAATGCACTTGTAGGATGGCTCCCCGGCGGCCTTGCCGCTGTGACGATTGTATCCGCCATGTTTTTTGCCGGTATTTCAGGCTCTGCTGCTGCTGATGCAGCTGCTGTGGGTGCTATTATGATCCCGGCTATGAAAAAATCAGGCTATGACTCTGACTTTGCTGCAGCTGTTCAGGCCTCGGGCGGATCAATTGGTGTGATCATTCCGCCTTCCATCCCCATGATCATATTTGGTTTTTTGACAGGGGCATCCATCGGCCGTCTTTTTGCCGCAGGTATTCTGCCCGGTATTCTGATAGGTCTGTCTTTAATCAGTGTTGCCACGTTCATTTCCTGGAAAAAAGGCTACTCTGCAACCACATCATTTTCAATGGAAGAAACCTGGCGGACATTTAAACGATCTATTCTGGCAATGGGTGCCCCGATTATTATTCTGGGGGGAATCCTGTTCGGTATTTTCACTGCTACGGAATCCGCAGCCATTGCTGTTGTGTATGCTCTTGTTGTCGGCATGTTTATTTACAAAAAAATCAGAGTAAAAGACCTTTTTCATCTGTTTACCAATGGTGCCGTAACATCTGCCATTGTCATGTTTATTATTGCCACGGCATCGATCTTCAGCTGGATTGCAGCCATTGAGGACATTCCTGCCCAGCTGGCCGGAACCCTGCTGGGATTGTCCGACAACCCCGTGACTTTACTTTTGCTGATAAATGTAGTTCTGCTGATCGCCGGAACCTTTGTTGAAACCACGGCAGCCCTCATACTGCTGGTACCCATGATAACAGCCATGGTGCCTTCTTTAGGAATTGACATGATTCAGCTCGGTGTCATAGTTGTTACAAATCTTGCAATCGGCATGCTGACGCCTCCCATGGGCATATGTCTGATTGTTTCGTGTTCCATATCCAATGACAGTATTGCCGCCATCAGCAGACGCATCCTGCCTTTTCTAGGGATATTAATTGTAGACCTTTTGATCATAACCTTTTATTCTCCCATTACCATGTGGATGGCAGACTTAGTGGCAAAATAAAAATATATAAAGGAAAATTATGGATATTACAATCATAGGCGCAGGTGCCATGGGAAGCCTTTTCGGCTCTCTTCTGGCACAATCAGGGCAAAATGTTCTTCTCATGGATATATGGGAGGACCATGTCAATGCCATCAATTCCCAGGGGCTCGGAGTGGAGTCTGACGGCAAGACAGACAGGATCAATATCCCTGCCTCAAGCAATATCCAGAAATCCCGCAAATCAGACCTGGTGATTATTTTTGTAAAATCCACACAGACAGAGAAGGCCGCTGTCCAGGCCTTGAAATGTTTAAATGATAATGGCCTTGTATTAACCCTTCAAAATGGAATGGGCAATGCAGATAAAATTGCACAGAAGGTGCATCCTGACAAGGTAATTGCCGGTACGACCTCACATGGGGCAACCATACTGGGCCCTGGACTCATCCGCCATGCCGGTATCGGCCCTACGCTGATCGGCATGTGGTCAGGAAAAAATAACACAGGGCTTGCAAATATCAAAAATGTATTTTGCAATGCAGGTATTGACACCACAATAGAGGATAATATACATCTGATAATCTGGAAAAAACTGATAATTAATGTTGGGATCAATGCTATTACTGCCCTGACAGGAATAAAAAACGGGAAAATAATTGATTCCCCCCCCACAGGAGAACTTGTCAGGGCTGCGGTCAAAGAAGCCTGTGATGTGGCACTGGCCCATGGTATAAAACTTCCGGATGATAGTGCAGAACAGGTATTTGCCATTGCAAAAGCAACCGGCCCCAACCGGTCATCCATGGGACAGGATGTAGACCATAAGCGGCCCACTGAAATTGATGCTATCAATGGTGCCATTGTCAGCCTGGCCCGGGAAAAGAAGATTCCTGTTCCTGTAAACCAGACATTGACTGCACTGGTTCAAACATTACAGGAAAATTACAAATAAGGAGAAAAGTAAAATGGGTAACAAAAAAATAACTATCCAGGATATCAAGCAGGCCAAAAAAGATCATCGAAAAATTGTGATGGTGACAGCCTATGACTACCCCTTCGGATTAATGGCAGATGAAGCCGGTGTGGATATTGTCCTGGTGGGAGACTCCCTGGGGATGGTGGTTATGGGGCTTGACGGTACAGTTGAAGTGACCATGGAACATATGATACACCATATAAAAGCCGTAGTTCGCGGATGCAAGACTCCGCTTGTTATCGGGGACATGCCGTTTATGAGTTACAACACCTCCATTAAGGACGCCATTATCAATGCCGGCAGGCTGATGAAAGAAGGAGGATGTGATGTTGTCAAGCTTGAAGGCGGCGTCGACTTTGCCCCCACTGTTGAGGCCATTATAAAGGCAGGAATCCCTGTCCAGGGTCATATCGGGCTGACACCCCAGACTGCCAGCGCCCTTGGCGGGTTCAAGATGCAGGGCAAGGATGCCCGGGCTGCCAAACGTATTGTTGACGATGCCAAAGCTCTGGAAGATGCCGGTGTATTTTCCATGATTCTTGAAGCTGTTCCGGCACCCCTTGGAGAAATCATTGCAGAGGCTGTCAGCGTCCCGGTTATCGGGATAGGGGCAGGCAGTCAGGTGGACGGCCAGGTGCTTGTCACCCATGATATGATCGGGTTGTTTGATAAATTTATACCCAAATTTGTCAAACAGTACACAAAGATCAGACCCACGATTATAGACGCCATGAAAGCCTATAAAGAAGACGTGATCAACCAGGCCTTTCCCGCTCAGGAACATTCCTTTGCCATGCCGGATAAGGCGCTGGAAAAATTAAAAAAAATGGTTCAAGAATAAAAAATTATTTTTTCAAGTTTTCCAGAGCGGTATCATATAGGTTTACTATGATTTCCCATGAATACTGTTCCATTTCCATGGACAGTCTTTCCTGTAGTAGCAGATAGTCTTGATAATTTACGAGCATGTCTTCCAGCCTTGTTATCAGTTCTTCTTTTGTCTGATATAAAATTTTGGAATGAAATTCTTTGGGCATAATCTCGGGATAAGACAACCGGTTTGGCAGCAAAGGGATACAACCGAGCCTTACTGCCTCGACAACGGAAATACCAAAATTCTCCTGAATGGCACAGCTCACAACGATTGCCCCTTTTTCTAACCAGGACAGATAGTTGTCTCTTGATTCAACGTACCCGTAAACAACAATTTCATCTTTAAATTGTTCCTGCGCCCGGGTAAACACCTCGGGAAACATGGCAAGCCTTTCCCCCATCAGGGCCAGGGAAAAAGGAATATTCTTTTCTTTTAAGCCGCCCAGAACTTCAAAAAAAAGTTCAGGATTCTTATCATATTCCCACCTGTGATTCCATATGATCAACGGCTTATTCAAGTCCTGTTCTTTCAACTCAATTCTGCCCTTTTCAAACCGGCATCCCGGATAAACCACTTCGGTTTTTTCCCTGATTTGTTCAATCATCCACTTGGGCCTGAAATCCGGCATCTGTTTAATCAATCGGCTTGCTGAAGACATAAAATCATTAAAATGGAATCTGGAATTAAATAAAACCTTATCCGCAGCCACTGCAGAAATAATATTGGTAAACCCCAGATGAAAATCACGTTTTTGCCTGGGTGCCAATGGATAGGACAATTGATTTTCATGAAAGTACATCAAAACGGGAGGAAGATCAAAGCCTGCAAGAGACATAAAATCTGTTAAATCCAGCATATCAGTGGTAATAATCGCGTCAAATACTGAAAAATCTTTGACTTGATTGACAAAATAGAGGGCTGCCCCTCTCATCCGCCATTTCCAGAATCTGTCCGGAAGCGTTACAAGCGT
>JAHOYS010000072.1 GCA_019038815.1 Desulfobacterales bacterium
AAAGATGAAGGTGGGTTCGGATTTACACAGCTGGTAAAGGTTCTTGCCCCATAAAGATAATTTGAAGGTGCGTTGCTGAAAAACTTTTTGATTTAAAGACTGCTGCAAAAAAGGATAAAGCCTAAACAAGCCACCAATAAGCCTGCCATGGCTTCAATGATATGTTCAAGTATAATTAAAATTTTGCTGTGACTGGAAGCCAGAGAGAGAACAGCGGCTTTGCCTGACATGCCTGCCATGACAATCAATGTAATTGTTGAAGCCATACCAAAAGAAATGGTTGTGCCCAGTAAAATCCCCAGCCAGGTTAAATCCAGAGATATGGCAAACAACATCACCATAACCACTCCGGGACAGGGAATAATACCAACTGCGATTGCTGTTATAAATGGATTGGCAAACAGTTTTGTACGGGGTTTGGGATGTTCTGTTTTGTTTTTGATCCATTTATAAACACTTGTTAAAAATATGATGAGCCCAAGGCAGGTGATCAAAGAATAGCTGATGATTTGAGTAATATTTGTCATGGTTTCAAGTGATGCTGAAATACTTGTCTGCAATAAATATTTCACAGCCAGAACAAAGAAAATACCTGAAAATCCATGGGTTAAGGCCACAAGATTTCCGAAAATTAAACCCTGGGAAAAACTTGGTTTGCAGGACAGAATATAGGACAGGGCGACGGCCTTTCCATGGCCGGGGCCGGCTGAATGGATAACGCCATAGGCAAAGGCTGAGGCAATAAGAATAAAAAAGGGTGCCGGGCTTTTTCTTGTTTTGGCCTCACGTATCAAACTGGACATTTTTTCTCTTAACTGCTGCTGCCAGAAAATTATTTTAACAAAGAATTTGCTTTTTATCAAAGGCTCAGGTGCCTTGTGCTGGTTTTCAGGTTTTGCTGTAAACGGATTATGAGCACTCCCCATGGAGACAGGTATAAAAAAAAATGATAATAAAGAAATGATAATTAAATTTTTTTTCATTATTTTAATTTGAAATCCAGAAATAATGCCCAAGGGTTCACCATGTCATAGTATATCAAGGTAGCTTTGTCTCTTTTTATGTGAGCATTGACCTCAAATTTGTCATTGTTTTCAATTGTAAAAGGATGTTGTTCTGTAAAATAAATGGCAGAGTAGTAATTCGGGTCATAAAAAGCAATGTTGATGTGTTTAAAATTTTTTATGGCACTGACATGGCAGGGGATAAAAAAATCATAAATCAATTTTCCGTTTTCAAGTTTGGCAGAAAAATCGGTTACATATTTGACTTTAAAAGGAGTGTTGTCAATTTTTACATAAATAAAATAATTGAATTCGGCAATATAGGAAAAGGCTTTTTCCCTGATAGATGCCACCTCGGTTTTTTCAAGAGTTCCGTTTTTATTCAGATCATGATCCTCGCAGATCATGTTTGAAAACATGTCATCAAATTCCCAGTGTACATTAAAGCCTGCCAATCCTTTTTCATCAAACACGATTTTCAGATTCTGGGCAATAAAAACATGGGGATGTGCCCATGTGATCCCAATGGAGAGAAACAACAGACAGGAGATGACAAAAACAGATTTTATAACTATATGTTTCATATATTTCATACCAGTATTTTATAGCATTTGTATTTTTTTGACCCGTATATAGTATGGGTAATATAAAATTGAAATAGATATTTTTTGGCAGTTAATCTGTGATTGGTTCTATATCACAATGGGGGCAGGTATCAATTTTTTTTAAAAAGTCCCTGAATTTTTTAAAGGTCTGCTTGTCCATGGCATGTTCCATCCGGCAGGCTGTCCGGTCTGCGGTTTTTTCATCCACCTTTAAAATTCGATGGAAAAAATCTCTTAAAAAAAGATGGCGGCGCTCTATTTCCGATGCAATTTTTTTGCCTTCAGGGGTTAAGGTGACATATCCATAAGGTTCATAGTTGATAAGTTTGTTTTCAGCAAGCTTTTTTAACATCCCTGTAACAGAGCCTCTTTTAATGTCCATCTTCTCGGCAATATCCTTGGACCGTGCCACGGTTTTTGTTGTCTGCAGTTGAAGTATAATTTCAAGATAATCTTCAAGACTTTCCGAAAGTTGAATTTTTTTAGCCATATCTGGTCTCCGTTAAGTTCGTCACCATATGTTTATATTTAAATATTTAGTAAGTCAAACATTTATTTTATATAAACGGCTCATTTTTTTATTGACTGCAATAAAAGTTAGGTATATAAAACTTTTCATCCATAAAGAAACTTAATTATTGATTAAAACAAGGGGGCAGTATGGGAATAATAAGCTTAAGGAAAATGCAGGTTGATCAAACCGGTACAATTGCTTCAGTTAAAGGGACAGGAGAGCTTGGCAGGCGGATCAGGGACATGGGGCTCATTCCGGGTAAGGAGATCAAGGTTCAGGGCAGGGCACCTCTCCATGATCCGGTTTCCCTTAGAATTATGGGATTTACTTTAACGCTTCGGAACAATGAAGCAGACCATATCAAAGTAGAGGTGCAATAAAATGAATACAGCGATTGTATTGGCAGGGAACCCTAATTCGGGCAAAACAACTCTTTTTAATGAATTAACAGGTTCAAGGCAGCATGTGGGCAATTACCCCGGTGTGACGGTTGAAAAAAAACAGGGAATATGTGTAAGTGATTCAGGCAAATTCAATATAGTTGATCTTCCCGGAACCTATTCCCTGACGGCTTATTCTTTGGAGGAGGTTGTTGCAAGGGATTTTCTTGTAAATGAAAAACCTTCCATGATCGTCAATATTGTTGATGCATCCAACCTTGAAAGGAATCTTTATCTTTCAGTCCAGTTTATGGAAATGGGGATTCCTGTAACCATCGCATTAAACATGATGGATGTGGCAGAAAAACGGGGTATCAAGATTGATATTGAAAAATTATCAGAACTATTGAATGTACCTGTTGTCCCGACGGTGGCAAGAAGTGGTGAAGGCAAGAAAGAACTGCTGAAGACCATTGCTTCGACTGTAAATGGTAATGTTGAGCCTTTAACAATTTCCTATGGCCGTGATATGGATACTGCCCTTGATGAAATGGAAGAAATTATTCAATCTTCTGCTTTTTTAACTGAAAAATACCGGGCAAGATGGACGGCTGTCAAATATCTTGAAAATGACAGCCAGGTGATTGAATCAGGCCAAAAAGAAAACAGAAAGGTGGCCTTGCAATTGGAAAAGATTGTTGAAAAAGTGCGTCGCCATCTTTTAGCAACCCTTGATACACATCCTGAAAACATCATTGCAGATCAGCGGTATGGATTTATCAATGCAGTTCTAAAGCAGAATGTGATCAGCTATTTTCAAGACAAGAACAGGCTCCTATTGTCAGATAAAATAGATAAAGTAGTGACAAATAGATTCCTGGGACCCATCATCATGGTTGCAATCTTGATGGGACTCTATAAATTCACATTTACCTATAGCGAAATCCCGGTGGGATGGTTTGAAAGCTTTTTCGGGTGGGTTGGAAGTGTCGCAGACAGCGCCTTGCCAGACGGGCTTTTAAAATCCCTTGTTATTTCTGGAATAATTGATGGAGTGGGCGGTGTTCTTGGATTTGTGCCGTTGATCCTGTTCATGTTTTTAGGGATTTCTTTTCTTGAAGACTCGGGATACCTGGCACGGATGGCATTTATGCTGGACAGGGTGTTCAGGATGTTCGGGCTCCATGGAAGCTCGGTAATGGCGTTTATTGTATCCGGTGGTATTGCAGGAGGCTGTGCAGTTCCCGGTGTTATGGCAGCAAGAACCCTTAAATCTCCCAAAGAAAGGCTTGCAACGCTTTTGACTGTTCCGTTTATGAATTGTGGAGCCAAGCTTCCGGTGTTTGCATTGCTGGTGGCTGCATTCTTTTCTGAAAACAAAGCAACGGTGATGCTGCTGATTACACTGATCTCATGGATGGGTGCTTTGCTTGTGGCCCGGGTCTTGCGGTCTACTATTATAAAAGGAGAATCAACGCCGTTTGTCATGGAGCTTCCCCCCTACAGGATGCCGACAATTAAAGGGATTTTGATTCATACCTGGGAAAGGACCTGGCAGTATATTAAAAAAGCAGGCACTGTTATTTTAGGTGTGTCCATTATTCTCTGGGCCATGATGACATTTCCCGGCCTTCCTGAGACTAAGGTTCAAGAATTTGAAAACCAGCGATTATCTATTGTTTCTGGTATGTCGGCGCAGGTTTTAAGCGAGATTGAAACGCTCGAAGAAAAAAAATTGTCTGCAAAGGCACTGGACATAAAAGAAAGCCTTGCCCAGATTAATTTTGATGAAGCCCATGCAGGATTGAAAAATTCCATTGCAGGCCGTATTGGTTCTTCCCTTGAAGGGATAACAAAGTTTGCAGGATTTGACTGGAGAACAAACATTGCACTTGTGGGTGGGTTTGCAGCAAAGGAGGTCGTGGTATCAACCCTTGGTACGGCCTATTCCATTGGTGAAATAGATTCGGAAGAAATCACCTCTCTTTCTGACCGACTAAAAGAAGCTGAGGGCTGGGGTCCGTTGACTGCATTCAGCCTGATCATATTCACCATTTTCTATGCCCCTTGTTTTGTTACCGTAGTTTGTATCGCAAAAGAGGCGGGATCATGGAAATGGGCTGCTTTTTCCGTTGTGTTTAATACAGCACTTGCCTTTGGGTTGTCAGTAATTTTTTATCAGGTCGGGTCCATTGTCTTGATATAAATAAAGGAGGATAAATCATGGATTTAATTATAGTTGGAATGATTGTAGCAGG
>JAHOYS010000281.1 GCA_019038815.1 Desulfobacterales bacterium
ATTTCAAGGACTTTTTTGCACTGATTTTCCGCCCTTGTTTTTATTTCTTCTGCCAGTTTTATGGTTGTATTTTTGAAAGTTTCATCTGTAATGTCTGCCATGTTAATCATGACATTTTTATAGGCTCCCCATATGCCGGTTTCCATGGCTTTTGCGCCCACTTCAACATCGGATTTTGATGCGATATTACCATATCTGGCAATTTCTTTCATGGCATCCCAGGCAGCATCGGCAAGTTTCATTGTGGTCAGGGGGACATCAATGGCCTTTTTAAGGCCCTGCTGCAATTTTTCAAGTTTAAAATTATTTTCCTCTTTAGTTTCAGAAGGAAGGCGTAAGGCTTCCACATAGTCATTGAATGCATCAGTGTCTGCATCAATCATGGGAATCAGAGCGTCGGCAGCATGGTGAAGCGGGGGAACAAGTTTGCGCATGATGGGATCCACATCTTCAAATTTTCGAACCCCAAGGGTCAGTTTCGCCACCATGGACCCAAGT
Source organism: Desulfobacterales bacterium (assembly GCA_019038815.1). Lineage (GTDB taxonomy): Bacteria > Desulfobacterota > Desulfobacteria > Desulfobacterales > Desulfobacteraceae > Desulfobacula. The sequence continues at coordinate 499 of JAHOYS010000281.1, forward strand.
CCAACCCCCATGGCTGCAATGGCGGCTGAAGCAGAACCTCCGCCCGGAGCTGAACTTCTTCTTGCCACTTCTTCAATAAATTTTCTCACTGTAAGGCCGGCCAGAGGCTCGTTTCTTTCTTCGGCAATAATATACTCAATAATTTTCTCTTTTGGATTAAACGGGGCAACGGAATTTAAACCTAAGCGTTCAATTGCAAGTCTGACTTTCTGATCTTCTTCCAGGACAAAAAGATTTTCTTTTTCAATATAATAGTCTGCCGCCATGAGGATGGCTTCCAAAGGGACCACCCCGACGATTTCAGATCCGGTAACAGCCACGTTCAACTCTTTTGCATCCTTTTTAACTGCTTCAAACAACACATGGAGAGAGTTTACATGATAATTGTTCAGGTTGACCGTGACCTGGGAAAGGTTATAGTCTTCCACATACCATCCCATGCCTTTAACTTCCAGAAGTCTTCCCGGTTCATCCGGCCCCCGGCCGGCCTCCCTGAGATTCAGAGCGATTCTATGGGCCTGGTTGGGGGTTGACAAAAGGTTGACATTATAGGCAATGAGAAAAAATCTTGCGCCGGTTACGGTGGCTCCCCACTCGGGAATAAATTTCGCAGGCCCGAAATCCGGTTTCCACTCTTTGGCAGTGATCCTGTCTTTTATGCCTTCATACTGCCCCTCCCTGATCTGGGGGAGTTTCTTTCTATAGTCAAGGTCTGATGATTCTTCATAAAGATAAATGGGGATGCCAAGCTCATCGGCAGCCCTTCTGCCAAATTCTTTGGAAATTTTGACACATTCTTCCATGGTGACATTGGCAACGGGAATAAAGGGGCAGACATCCATGGCCCCCATGCGGTGATGTTCCCCCTGATGGGTTCTCATGTCTATTTTCTGTCTTGCCACTCCGGCAGCATTCAGGGCACCCTCTATAACTGCCTCAGGGGAGCCCACAAAGGTATAGACCGTTCTGTTGGTGGATTTTCCCGGATCGACATCCAGAAGGCGGCAGCCTTTAGTCTGTTTAATGGCATCGGCTATGGCTTCTATGGTTTCCCTGTTCCGGCCTTCACTGAAATTTGGTACACACTCGACTATTTTTTCCATACTGGTTTATTTCCTTTATGATGAATGATAATTTATTATTTATCTCCTTTTTACCATAAAGCAGACAACTTGTATATACAGGTATAGCTTTTTTTAAATCATATCCTGCAGTGAAGGAAATCTGGATTCATCAGTATGAGGGTAAAACTTGGCCCCGGAAAACATGTTCATGAATTCCTGGTTGACATTGAGTTCAATATAGGTAATGGATTGCCGAATCTTCATGATCCTTTCAAAGGCATCCGGGTCTGTTAACAAAACCTTTGCCCCGCCAAGGGAACTATTCCCCAGGACCTCGAATGTTTCAAGAGGAAGATCCGGAAGCATGCCAATGGATATGGCAGACACAGGGTTAATAAACGATCCAAATGTTCCTGCTACATAAAACTTATGCAGGTCTTTAAATTCAAGCCCGGCCGTATTTTTTACAATCACTTCCAGGATGGTGTACATGGCGGCCTTTGAGCTGGTCAGAGAATTCAAATCCACCTGGCTGAGACAGATGGGTTCTCCTGTGCCGGAATATTTTTCATCCACAAGGATAAAATAAATAATCCCGTCTTTTTCAAACAGGCTCTCCCCGCAGGCCGGTTTAAAAAATTTCCCCCTGATATCGATCCGTTTGGACAAAAACAGGCTTGCAGCCAGATCAATCATCCCGGATCCGCAGATACCAATCGGCTTTTTCTCGTCTATGGTATGAATTGCAAGATCCCGGGTATCAGAATCAATCCATACTTTATCGATCACCCCCGGTTTTGCTGTCATACCCATTTTACTGACACCTCCTTCAAGGGCAGGTCCGGCAGCACCGGCACAGGCAATGAGCCAGTCTTTGTTTCCCACGACAATCTCGGCATTGGTGCCCACATCCACCATGATACATGGGTCTTGTTTTTGATCAAGATCTGAAAAAAGAATTCCTGCAATCAGATCTCCACCAAAATAAGACCCGATATTGGGGAAAAGAAATCCCACACCATTTTCATTGATATCAAGGCCTAATTTTCCAGCAGGCTGTGTATCCGGGATATTCACACATGGGATATATGGTTCTTTTATAATCTCAAAGGATTCTATCCCTAAAAACAGATGGGTCATGGTAGTATTGCCGGCACCGGTAACAAGATAGATATCTTCTTTTTGATATCCGTATTTCTCACACAATACCGACATGTTCCTGTTTACAGCATCAATAACAAGACGGTTCAGCTCATTCAGTCCATTATTATGCCTGGAATAATGAATCCTTGCCAGGACATCAGGCCCGATATCAGCCTGGGGGTTATCAAACCCTGTCTCGCCTATTTCAAGGCCTGTTTCAAGATCAATAAGCGATATCATGATTCTTGTGGTACCGATATCAATGGCTGTTCCAAGAACAGGTTTGTTTGATATTGGATTAAGCAGATCCACCAGTATCCAGGAATACCGGTCTTTAAACAGGACTGCTCTTGCCTTAAATTCCCATGATCTTAAAGTTGAGGGCAGGTTTTTGAGCACTTGCAAAGGAATTCTGATTTTATCCGTACCCAGCTCATCTAAAAGGCATTTTTCCAGCCTCTGGGCATCTGCCGTATTATCGGTTAAACTCGGATTTTCAACTAAAATGGTGCGAACAAACCCTTTTTGCGGCATCATTTATGCAGCCTTTCCAGACGCTCCTTGACTTTCGGGAAATAATTGAGTTCCGTATGGGGCAAAAATAACGCGCCCATATAGTGATCCATATAAGAAGGAGTTGAGGCCAGTTCAAAATTTGTCATCATATTGACGACATTTGCCACATCCCGGCGAAGGGCATTTGTTAGAGAATTTATCTTGCAGCCCAAAAGAGATCCGTTGCCCAGATAAGTTACTTTTTCAGGTTCAATTTCAGGAAGCAGGCCAATAGTGATGGCACTTTCCAGATCAACATAACTGCCAAACCCGCCGGCAAGAATGATTTTTTCAATATCATTAACCTTCAACCCAATCTCTTTAAGCAAGGTCAATACCGCACTGTACATGGCACCTTTGGCCCGGATCAGGTTGTCCAGATCCGGTTCGGTAATGGTAATATCCCTGTCTATCTGGGTATTTTCCTTATATACAATAACATATTCCCAGATATCGTCTGTTTTCCGGATTCTTGGTGTATCAAGGGTCTGGTTAAACTTCCCCCTGGAATCAATGACACCTGTTTCCAGAAGTTTGGCAGCTAAGGTAATCATGCCGGAACCGCAGATCCCTTTCGCCTTTTTATTCCCAACGGTGAGGATCATGGGCTCATAGGTTTCAGGATTTATGGAAAAATCCTCAATAGCCCCTTTGGTTGCCCTCATGCCGAATTTTACGCCTCCTCCCTCAAAGGCAGGGCCGGCAGAAGCTGCCGTACAGACCATCCAGTCTTTATGGCCAATGGCAATTTCCGCATTGGTCCCGATATCCATGTACAGTGTCAGCTCACTGGTCCTGTACATGCCCGAGGCCATAATGCCTGCGATAATATCACCGCCGACATAACTTGAAACTCCCGGATAAATCAGTGCAATGGTATGTCCTGCCAGGTCTATGTCGATATCGGAAGCATAGAATGGCGGATACATGATAGATGCCGGAACATACGGATCACGGCGGATATAGCTTGGATTTATTTTTAGCATCAGCTGGGTCATGGTGGAATTACCGGCAAGGGTAATGGTGGTCACCTCATGTCTGCCGATTTTTGCTTTTTTAATAATCTTTTCTATAATTTTATTAATGGTTTCAACTACTTTTTGATGAAGAACTTCAAGCCCGTCATCTTTTTCAGCAAAAATAATCCTTGAGATGACATCTTCGCCATAACTGATCTGGCTGTTGAATTCTCCGTGCTCGGAAAGAACCTGTCCTGTCTGCAGATCAAGAACCTGTCCATAGACTGTGGTCGTTCCAATATCCACTGCAATGGCAAAATTTCTGTTACTGGTGTCAAAAGGCTCAATATTGACAATTTCATTTTTACCATCTTTTCTTACAGGTCTGACAATGGTTACCGTGATCTTGAAGTCACCTTCTCTGAGAATATCGGACACTTTTCTAATCAAATCCAGGCCCATGGTCAGGCGGTGCTCATCATGCTTAAGGCGCAGATGATT
>JAHOYS010000307.1 GCA_019038815.1 Desulfobacterales bacterium
GGAATCTGTCTTTTATTTAATCAGACCATAGAGGAGTCTGATCTCCTCTTCCCATATGGATTGATCCGGTGTTTCAAGAATCATGGGAATATGGTCAAAGCGCGGGTCGTTCATGATGAATCTGAAAGGCTCAAGCCCCAGTGATCCTTTTCCGATGCTCTCGTGTCGGTCTACCCGGCTTCCAAGGATTTTTTTCGAATCGTTCAGGTGCATGGCTTTCAGGTAGCTGATACCCACTATATTGTCAAATTCCCGGAGTGTGTTTTCAAAAGCCCTGGCTGTTTTGATGTCATATCCGGCAGAATATGTATGACAGGTGTCCAGACAGACTCCAATACGGGTTTTGTCCCGGACATTGTCAATGATCCGGGCCAGGTGTTCGAATCGATGTCCCATATTAGTTCCCTGGCCGGCGGTGTTTTCGATGACCACCGTGATGCCGGTTGTCTGACCCAGGGTCAGGTTGATGGATTCGGCAATCCGTTCCAGGCAGTGGTCAGGATCTATTCTGTTCAGGTGACTTCCCGGATGAAAGTTCAGGTATCGAAGGCCCAGTTGTTCACAACGCTGCATTTCGTCAAGGAACGCGGTCCTTGATTTTTCAAGGCCTTCTTCTTCAGGGTGTCCAAGATTGATCAGATAGCTGTCATGGGGGAGGATGTGCCCGGGATCGTAACCGGCACTCTTGCAGTTCTCTTTGAATTGGGTAATATTCTTGTCAGTCAGGGGTTTTGACATCCACCGTCTCTGGTTCCTGGTGAATATGGCAAAAGCCTTTGCTCCAATACTTTTTGCATTTTGCGGGGCTTTTTCTGCGCCTCCGCTGATACTGACATGTGCTCCGATATACTTCATTTTTCTCCTTTCTCTATCATGAATTTTTTAAAAAAGCAAAATTTTGACTTTTCAAAGGAAAACGAATATATTATTTTTCAATTTTTATCTTGCATGATTGGATAAAGGATTAATATTTAAACATATGACAGGATCAGACTATAAAATAGGATCAGGATATGATGTCCACAGGCTTGTGTCAGGCAAAAAGCTGATCATCGGCGGGGTAAATATAGACTTTCACCGGGGACTGTCGGGCCATTCCGATGCTGATGTGTTGATCCATGCGGTTTGTGATGCAATTTTAGGTGCAGCAGGCCTTGGGGACATTGGAGAGCATTTTCCTGATACTGATCCTGAATATAAAGGAATTTCAAGTATGATCCTGCTTGAAAAATGTGGAGCATTGTTGGGGAAACAAGGATTACAAATAGCCAATATGGATTGCATTGTGTTTGCTCAGGTTCCTAAGATCAGTCCTTATAAGAAAAAAATGGAAAAAAATATCGCCGGGGTTTTGAATGTGGATGCAGCCCTTGTTAATGTAAAAGCCACCACAACTGAAACCCTGGGATTTATTGGAAAAGAGCAGGGCATCGCAGCCCAGTGTACACTGTTAGTAAAGGTTATCTCCCCAAAACCATAATCATACAAACTATAACGGGAAAAATATAATGGGTTTAAAAGTTTATAATACATTACACGGCAAAAAAGAAGAGTTTGTACCCTTAAATGACGGTAAGGTCAGCATGTATGTGTGCGGACCCACCGTATATGATACCAGTCATATCGGGCATGCCCGTTCCGTTGTCGTCTTTGATATAATTTTCAGATGGCTCATGGAGCTTAAGTATGAAGTCAAGTATGTCAGAAACTTTACGGATGTAGATGACAAGATTATTAAAAAATCCAATGAAACCGGGGAAGACTGCACCGCTATTACAGAGAAATATATTGATGAATTTCATAATGAAATGGATGCACTCAATGTATTAAGACCCACTGTTGAACCCAAAGCCACCGAACATATCAGGCATATTATTGATTTTATCCAGATGCTGATTGGTAAAGGCAAAGCCTATCATGTTGAGGGGGGAGATGTTTATTTTTCCATTGATTCCTTTAAGGATTATGGCAAACTTTCCGGTCGGAATCTTGAAGACATGAAGGCAGGGGCAAGAATTACAGTGGATGAAAAAAAGAAAAATCCTTTTGATTTTGTCCTGTGGAAGCCTGCCAAACCGGGTGAACCTTTCTGGGAAAGCCCATGGGGTAACGGAAGACCCGGCTGGCATATTGAATGCTCAGCCATGAGCTATGAATACCTTGGAGAAGGGTTTGATATCCATGGCGGCGGGAAAGACCTGATATTCCCACACCATGAAAACGAGATCGCCCAGAGCGAGGCGGCATTTGACCGTCAATTTGTCAAATATTGGATTCATAACGGGTTTGTGGACATTAATAATGAAAAAATGTCAAAATCCCTGGGTAATTTCACCATGATCAAGGAAGTCCTTGCGACATATTCCTCTGAGGTGATCCGTATGTTTCTTTTGTCAAAGCATTACAGAAGTCCCATTGATTACAGTGAAGACTCCATGAGAGAAATTTCTCTGGGACTGGACAGGATTTATTCCTTTCTTGAAAGACTGGAAAAGGCAGGGTGTAAAGTTGACGGGTCTAAAAAAGGAGAGCTGTGGAATGATTTCTCCTATGCCATGAATGATGATTTTAATTCTGCAAGGGCCCTGGCATCTGTTTTTGAAGCGGTTAAAAAAGGCAACAAGATCCTGGATGATACAAATGATCTACCAGATGAAGATACTTTAGAAATCTTGAGTTCTTCCTATAATGATATTAAAGCCACCTCTAATATTCTTGGCATGTTTTTGCTGGACCCGCAATCCTATTTTAAGGCTAAAAAAGACAAGGGTGTAGCAGATATGGCCATTGATCCTGAAGAAATTGAAGATCTCATCCGGCAAAGGACTTACGCCCGGAAAAATAAAGATTTTGCAAAATCAGATGAGATCAGGGATCATCTTAAAGCCAGGAATATCATTCTTGAGGATGGCCCGGAAGGGACAACCTGGCGATTTGAATAAAGTCGGCTTTATTTTTTTTTAAGTTTTGCCCATGCATCTCTCATCGTCACTGTTCTGTTAAAAATCGGATTGTCCCTGGTGGCATTAGAATCCCGGCAAAAGTATCCAAGCCTTTCAAACTGATATACTTTTGCCGGTTCAGCAGTTGCCAGGCTTTTTTCCAGCTTGCAGGAGTCAAGTTCTTCCAGGGAGTCGGGATTTAAATTTTCAATAAGATCCTGTTTGTCCTGTTCCGGGTTCTCATCTTTAAACAACCGGTCATAGAGTCTTGCTTGTGCATCAATGCAATCATTGGCGTTGACCCAGTGAATAGTGCCCTTGACTTTCCTGCCGTCCGGGGCATTACCGCCTCTTGTTGCCGGATCATAGGTGCAGATCAGTTCTGTCACATTGCCGGATTCATCCTTGATGACATCCTTGCAGGTAATAAGATAAGCATATCGCAGCCTTACTTCCCGCCCAGGACCCAGGCGGAAGAATTTTTTCGGTGGATTTTCCATAAAATCATCCTGTTCCACATAGATCTCTTTGGAAAAGGTGATGGTTCTTGTTCCCATCTCTTCTTTCTGGGGATGGTTTTTGGCGACAAGCTCCTCTGTCAGATCATCGGGATAATTTTCAATGGTTACTTTTAAGGGCCTTAAGACAGCCATGACCCGGGGGGCTTTTTCGTTCAGATCATTTCTCAGGCAGCTTTCTAAAAGCCCCATATCAATGCGGCTGTCTTTTTTGGAAACACCGATAATATTGCAGAAATTTCTGATGGACTCAGGGGTATACCCTCTTCTTTTCATGCCTTCCAGGGTAGGAAGCCTTGGGTCATCCCATCCCTGCACATGGTTTTCTTCTACAAGTCGCTGCAGCTTTCTTTTGCTTAAAACGGTATAATTGATATTCATTCGGGCAAATTCAATCTGCTGGGGATGGCAGGGAGTTTCAAGCGTATCCAGGGTCCAGTCGTACAAGGGCCTGTGATCTTCAAATTCAAGGCTGCACAGGGAATGGGTAATCCCTTCCAGAGAATCTGAAAGACAATGGGTGAAATCATACATGGGATAGATGCACCACTGGTTACCGGTTCTGGGATGGGAGGCCTTTTTTACCCTGTAAATGATGGGATCACGAAGGTTAATGTTGGGTGATTTCATATCTATTTTTGCCCGAAGTGTATGCTCACCCTCATCAAACTCTCCATTTTTCATCCGTGTAAACAGCTCTATGTTTTTCTCGATTGATCTTTCCCTGTAAGGACTGTCTTTTCCAGGTTCAGTCAAGGTGCCACGATATTTCCTGATTTCGTCGGCATTAAGACTGCACACATAGGCTTTCCCTTTTTTAATCAGTTCAACGGCAAAGTCATGGAGCCGTTCAAAATAGTCGGATGCAAAAAGCGCGGTTTCAAATTCAAATCCCAGCCAGTTGACCGTTGATTTGATGGAATCAATATAGATTTGTTTTTCTTTTGCCGGGTTGGAATCATCAAATCTTAAATTGCATTTGCCATTAAACTTATTGGCCATATTGAAATTCAGACAAATGGATTTTGCATGCCCGATATGAAGATGCCCATTGGGCTCCGGCGGGAAACGGGTGACAACTTTACCGCTGTTTTTATTGTTCTTTATATCTTCTTTGATAATTGATTCGATAAAATGCCCTTTTGTAATGTCTGTTTCCATTTATCTTTGTATCCTTGTTGTTATTATTAAATATAAATGTTTTATTTATCACATATTGGATTTATCAGGCAAACACTAATC
>JAHOYS010000063.1 GCA_019038815.1 Desulfobacterales bacterium
GGTCAAAAGCCAGGGGAATATTTTTTGTTCCGGCCCAGATTTTTACCGCAGTCAGTACATCAGTATCCTCAACTGCCGGAAGGATAAGATCCACCATAGGACAATCTTCGGGTACCGGATGATCAAGGCTGAACTCAAATTGCAGAAACCTGTCACACAATCCTGTTGCCGGTGCATCAGAATTCTTGTCAATGACAAGGGTTTTCCAACCCGCCCTTTGAGCAAGATAAACCGCTTCAACTCCCTGGAGTTTTCCTCCGATGACAGCGATCAGCATGATATTTTCCTTTACTGCAACTCGTTATCTTTTATCAACATGGATCCCTGATGCCGCTTAAACAGGGTTGCAGAATACTTTTCAAGTTTCCAGTCCGGGATTCGGCATTCCGGACACACCCTGACAAACCATTTATTCCTTAACCATCGTCCTGCACGGCTGTTCAAAGAATTATTAATAAGAAATTCCTTGTTGCAATGGGTTATAAGCCTGGCAGTATTCCCCATGATTTCTATTGACCGAATCCCATGAAGCTGTCCTGTTCGGGATGGCCACAGTTTGATCTTATCTATCAGGTTGAAAATCCGTACCCTTTTTCTATAAAATCTCTTCCTGGCAGGTTTCGTCTTTTTTTCTTGTGTTCCCATAAATCATTCGATTTAAATTGTTTAAAATGGCGGAGAGCCCGGGAGTCGCACCCGGCTGCATGGATTTAGAGTCCATGTGATCCCATCCGATCCACCCTCCGCTAACCTACTTAAAGTTTTCTGAACAAATCAGGAAGTCCCTGTCAATTTGGTTATATTTATATTTTATCATCAATTATCTGCAATGGCTTAGTGTCATATAACATGTATTTTGCCTTTTTTCCATTTTCCATTTGTGGGGGATCAGATTGTAATTTATATAAATTGCTGCAGAAAATTAACTGCCGGCATATGGACAACATTTTTTTTATTTATGAATCGTTTTTTGCCGGTTGCTGAAATCTGGTAGAATTTTGCATTGGGGAATTTTTTTTGCAGATAATGCAAATGGGCACTTGTGGAACTATCCCCCCATTTGCATTCAACAAACATTTGTGCCTGAAGATTTCTTGTTATACAAAAATCAACTTCTCTTTTGTCTGTATCTCTAAAATAACGAAGTTCCATTTGTTCGCCATATACATCTCTTTGATAATGAACCCATTTAAGGAGATGAGATGCCATCATATTTTCAAATCTTGCTGCCATATCCGGAACCAGGGTCCAGTCAAAGTGATAATGCTTCTGCTCTTTTTTCACCGCCCGAATCAATGGTGATCCAAAAGGAGCAACACGATAAATCATATAAATATCTTCAAGGATATTTATCCAGCGGCTAATGGTTTTGTGTGCAATTTGCAAATCTTCTCTCAGAGCGTTCAGTGATAATGGAGAGCCAACAAGTTCAGGAAGCCTAAGGGACAATAATTCCAGCTTGGATAAATCTGAAATTGTTTCTATGGCAACACTCTCCTGATTAACCAGTAAAGACCTGTAATTCGTTGACCACCTTTTTGCTTCAATCGCAGATTTTGAGAAATATGGCTCAGGAAAACCGCCAAGCTGTAATAATTGAAGCAGATCTTTCTCTTTTGTAATACCTAATTCTTTTATAGATAACGGGTGCAGCCGCAGATGATGATATCGTCCCTGGAGTGAGTCACCGGACTTACGTAGCATATCCAGTCTTGCACTTCCTGTAACCATAATCCGATGATCTTCATGGAATTCATCGTATACACCTTTTAGATAATCTCTCCAGGATGTATATTTATGAATTTCATCAAAGCACCAAAAATCTGATAATGGCAGTTCTCTTTTAAGAATTGCTTCTCGATGCGTTGGAATATCCCAGTTAAGATAGGATACAGGATCAGTTATCAGAGACTTGGCAAGTGTTGTTTTTCCGACTTGTCTTGGTCCACTGACAAAAACCATTTTTTTATTCAGGTCAGACTCGACCTGATCCTGAAGATATCTTTTTTTCATGCCAATATTTTTATCTGTATTTTACACCGAAGTCAAATAAAAACGTGTGTATATTGGAATACGGTAGAAAAAGCAACCAATAGCTTCATTTGGAATCTCTTCAGGGGTTTTTTTGTATTAACTGTGTCAGGCTTTGATTCTCTTCATCTCAGGATCATAGAGAGGTTTAAGTGAAACCTGTGCCGGATACACTTTCCCGGCAATATTAATCTCCCATTTGCCATTATTAATATATGTATCATCAACAGCTTCATCTGCCTCGATCATAAAAAGCCCTGCAGCACCGCCAAGTGTATAGCAATAGGAGCCGGATCTCACATACCCTGCATTCTTACCATTCCTGGTGATAATCTCGGCATGATATAATAAGGGTTCCGGATCTTTTACCAACACCTGGGCCAGGCGTCTTTTCAGCTTTCCTTCGGCCTTTTTCTTAATGCAGGCTTCTTTTCCAATAAATCCGGATGGTTTATCAAGCTTGATTGTAAAGCCCAATCCGGTCTCATAGGGATCGTCAGTGTTATCCATGTCATGACCATAATCCCGGTACCCTTTTTCCATTCTCAAGCTGCCCAGAGCTTTCAGTCCTGCATGGGAAAGATTAAACTCTTTGCCCGCTTCAATAATGGTGTCATAAACATGAATTGCTTGTTCAGTAGGAATATAAAGTTCATACCCGAGTTCACCTAAATATGTCATTCTAACACAGATCGCGCGGCCATACCCAATGGCAATCTCCTGGGCATGTCTATAGGGAAATGCCTCATTTGATATATCCGCCTGTGTGATTGCCTGCAATAACTCACGGGACTTCGGCCCCTGAATGTTCAGCTGGGCATAGGCTGATGTCATATCCGTAACAAAGGCATGGGCATCATCCGGGATATGTCTCTTCAGCCAGGTCTCTGCATGCCTATGCATGGTATCTGTTACAACAACCAGAAATTTTTCTTGTTCCAGCTTTGCAACAGTGAGATCGGCTTCGAGTTTTCCGTCCTCATTGAGCCAGGGTGTGTAGGTAATCTGGTTAAGTTTGCTGTCAACCTCGTTTGCTGAAATATAATTCAGCACTTTTCCGGCATCACGACCCTGCACGTAAAATTTTGACATAAAAGACATGTCCATGATGATCACATTCTCACGGGCTGCCTTGTGTTCTGCTTCCCAATATGCAAACCAGTCCGCTTTGCCCCAGGAATGGTTTGCAATTTTGGCTTGTTTTCCCTTGGGTGCAAACCAGTCTGCACCTTCCCAGCCGCTGACATCTTTAAAATAAGCACCCTGATCTTTTAAGCGATCATAGACGGCTGATTTTTTTGCTCCCCTTGCGGTAATCATGGATTTATATGGATAATGGGCTTTATATACAGTACCAAGGGATTCAACAGTCCTGTGTTTTCTATATTCAGGGTTATTCTGATAGGTGTGCAGGCGATCAATATTAAACCCTGTAATATCGACATCGGGTTTTCCATTCATAATCCAGTGAGCCATCATCTTTCCAAGGCCCGGGCCCATGATAATGCCCACAGAATTTAATCCGGCAGTCACAAAATAATTTTTTAACTCAGGTGCTTCACCAATGATGGCCGAAAGATCGGCTGTAAAACTTTCAGGGCCGCAGAAGAATTTCTTGATGCCAAGTTCAGTTGTGATGGGTACCCTTGACATTGCTTTTTCCAGAAAGGGTCCCATACGATCCCAATCCGGTTCTATTTCACCAAAGGAAAAATTTTCCGGAACCCGGTTGATTTTCCATGGAGCGCATTTGGGTTCAAACAGACCGATCATGAGACCACCGACTTCTTCCCTGTAGTATCCATAGTGGGACGGATCTTCAAGTATGGGCATATTTTTCGGGATGTCATCAATCTCTTCTGTGATCAGGTAATAATGCTCTGCTGCCTGATTGGGGATATTAATACCGTCGACCTCACCGATCTGACGGGCCCACATGCCGGCACAATTAACAACAACATCGGCTTTTATATCTCCATGGACTGTTTTCACACCGGTGACAACCCCATTTTTCTTTATAACCCCGGTAGATGCAACACCTTCAATGATGTTTACTCCCTGGTTCCGGGCGCCTTTGGCCAGCGCAATGGTTCCGTCCACGGGATTTACACGGCCATCCTCTTTAACATAAAAACCAGCCAGGAGATCATCTACCCTGGCCAGGGGAAAAAGCTCCTTGATTTCTCCGGGTGATATTTCATGAACATCAATCCCGCAATATCGATTAAATTCAGCCACACGACGGTATTCTTCCAATCGATCTTTATTACTGGCGGCTTCAATAAACCCCACTGGTTTAAACCCGGTTGACAATCCGGTTTCAGCCTCAAGCCGGGCATACAGATCCCTGGCATACAAACGCATTTCACATGCTGTCTCAGACAATGATCCAAACGTCACCATCAGACCTGCAGCATGCCATGTTGTTCCAGATGTCAATTCATCGCGTTCTAACAATACCACGTCTTTGCAACCCATATGGCCCAGGTGATAGGCAATAGAACAGCCGATTATACCCCCGCCGATGATAACAACATTGGCGTGTTCAGGCAGAGTTATATTTTTTTTTCCCATTGGTATTCCTTATGTTTCTTTTTCCGCTTCTAAAACAATAGATCGAATTTTCGCAAGCACCTCATCCGA
>JAHOYS010000345.1 GCA_019038815.1 Desulfobacterales bacterium
CCGGAGAATATTTTTTTATAGTTGTCAAAAAGATCGTCATGAAAATCTTTTAGTCGTTCAATCTGATCTTTTGTTACAATAATTTTTTTTATATTTTCTGCAAGAAATGGGTTGGAAAGAATTCCCCGGCCAATCATGAACCGTCTGATATTGGGAAATCTTTTTTGAACAGCATAAAATGAATTTAAATCCGTTATGTCACCGTTATAAGTGAGCAAGTGCCGGCTGCAAGAAAGTACTTTCTCAAATGCATCATGATCTGATGTTCCCTCATACATCTGCAGCCCGGTTCTGGGGTGAATAATGATTTCATCTAATGGATATTTATCCAAAACAGGTAAGACTTTGAAAATTTCATCTTTCGATCTTCTGCCCAACCGGACCTTTATAGAAAGTGTATTTGAGATTTTGGACAGCACGGTATCCAGAAAGGCATCAATTTCCTCAGGATACATTAAAAGCCCTGACCCTCTCTTTTTTTTTGCAATTTTTGAATGGGGACAGCCCAGGTTCCAGTTTATTTTTTTTAACCCCATTTCATAAAGATGATCAGCAAGAAATATGAAATCTTTGGCAACATTTCCAAGGATTTGAGGAACCACAAAAAGGGTTTTATTGTTTTCAGGGTTCACATCTTTTATTCTGGAGGGCTTTAACCGCATCTGGCCCATGGTTGAAATAAACGGGGCTACAGCCTCATCTACGCCTGAGAAATGATCTGAAAATACATTTCGATAAGTAACATCGGTAAACCCCTGAAGAGGGGCAAGTATTATTGTGGTATCATCTTTTCCCATACAGGGGTGTTTATCTTGAGTAATTTATTAAATTCATAAAAAAATTAGAAAAAAAATTGACAAACATAATTGTGATAAATTATACAACCAATAGTTTTTAGTCTTAATTTATATATAACATTAAAATAGATTGCAAGGAGTGTTTTAAGGGAATGAAAGAGTTTTTCAAAGAGGTTATCCGGATAAATATGATGGAAGAAACCCTGGACAGAGAAGATCGCGCCAGAAAACTGTTTGCACGGTTAAATGGCACGAAACCACCTGAATATTTTAATTGGGCCGCTGACATATTTGAAGATCTTCATGTCAAGGAGAATCCTGAAAAAAAAGCCTTGATCTGGACAGATGTCGATACTTTGGAGACCAGAACTTATTCGTACAGAACCTTATCACAAAAAGCAAATCAACTGATAAATTTTTTTTTAAAATCAGGAGTCGAAAAAGAGGATAATCTCTATATGATGAGTCCTGTCCTGCCGGAAAGCTGGTTTGCGGGACTTGCCTGCATTAAGGCTGGAATGGTCAATGTCCCAACAGCAACTACAATGAGCCAAAGAGAGTTGGAATTCAGGTTTGAAACCTATCCTCCCAGGGCTATTGTGGCAGATGAAGATTCTGCATGCCTGATTGATAAAGCTCTTGAAGAAATAAATATTGAACCGAAACTCAAATTGGTTTTAGGACAAAAACAAGGTTGGATATCATTTGATGTGATTGAAAATGAATCCCTTGAAGCTGAGAGTGCAAAGACAAGATCCGACGATATTCTTTTCTGCTTTTTCACTTCAGGAACAACCGGTCTTCCTAAAAGGGTAGGACATACAGCAGTATCGTACCCAGTGGGCCATTTGTCAACCACGGTGATGATTGGTACCAGACCTGATGATATCCATCATAACCTGAGTGCGCCTGGATGGGCAAAATGGGCATGGTCCAGCTTTTTTGCCCCCTTTAATGTCGGTGCAACAACAACCGGGTTTAAATTTTCATTTCTTGATGGAGAACAATATCTTGATGCTGTTTCAAGGCATGGAGTGACTGTCTTTTGTGCCTCTCCGACAGCCTGGAGAATGTTTGTGAATATGAATCTTGAATCTTTTGATCTGTCTGGTTTAAGGCAGTCTGTCAGTGCCGGAGAACCCTTGAATTCCGATGTGATTAAAAAATGGGAAAAGCATACTCACACGGAGATAAGGGATATTTACGGCCAGACTGAATCTACAGCAATGATTGGAAATCCTCCCTGGATGAAAGGTAAAATGCGATCAGGATCTTTCGGGTATCCTTCATTCATGTACGATGTGGCTTTGGCTGATAACGAAGGCAATGAGATTACCAAAGCAGACCAGGTGGGGCATATTGTGGTCAAACTCGATAAATGGCGGCCCACAGGGCTCTTTTCAGAATATATTGGCAGTCCGGAAAAAATGAGTTCCGTTTTCGTGGATAATTATTATTATACCGGTGACCGGGCATCTTTTGATGAAGACGGGTATTGGTGGTTTGTGGGAAGAGCTGATGATGTGATTAAGTCATCGGATTACAGGATCGGTCCCTTTGAAGTTGAAAGTGCCCTTGCGGAATATCCTGCCGTAGCAGAAGTAGCAGTTATCGGTGCTCCTGATCCGAATCGATATCAGCTTGTTAAAGCCTATGTGATTTTAAATCCAAGTTATCAGGCATCAAGGGAACTGGCCCTGAAACTTTTTAAACATACTATCACCATTTTACCCAAATTTAAAATCCCGAGAATCATAGAGTTTGTTCCTGAAATTCCAAAGACCATCAGTGGCAAAATCAGGCGAATTGAATTAAGGCAAATTGAGATTGCCAAACAAGGGGACTCGGTTGATGAAGAAATCAAGGAATATTTTTACTGGGATTTTCCTGAATTGCATTCAAAAAAGAAATTTAAATAAAAGACATTTCAACATCCACTTCACCGCTGCCGCTTCTTAAAAATTTTGCAGACGGATATCTTTTTTGAAAGACTTTGAGCATTTTTCGATTTTCAGATAGAACCGTTGCTATAAATTGTTTGTAATTGTTCTCCTTTGCAATAGTTTCAAGGATTTTAAGAAGATATGATCCAATTCCCATTCCATGGAGTTTTTCCTTAACAAGAAATGCCACCTCAGCGGAATCAGCATCAGCTTCAGCATAAGATCCAATAGCCACAATCTGTTTTCGTTTGCCAAGCTGCATCAGTCCGATGATGGTCATGTTCCTTCGATAATCAACCTGAGCCCATTGTTTTTGAAGCATGTCCCTTGAAAAGACTTTTCGTTTGTTAAAAAATCTATAGTAAATAGAGTCTTCCTGCAGAGAATAATAAAAATGTCTGGATTCAAACTCATCAGAGGGTAAAAGAGGTCTGAAATCAATATTTCTTCCATTGGGTAATTTTATTGAATAATGATAGTGATCCAGAAATAAAAGGTCCTGAGTTGTCGGCGGAAGCTGATCCGGGAATATATAGTGCCTTTTTTTAGCTTCATCTATCAGGGTCTTCCTGAATTTCGGGTGAGCAATCCGGGCAAGCTCCATGACTCTCTGGTAAATGCTTTTTCTCCGCATTTCTGCAATACCATACTCGGTCACAATAATATCAATATCTCCCCTGGTGGTTGCCACACCCGCACCTTCACTTAAATGAGGGACGATTCTTGAAATCTTGCCATTCTGGGCAGTGGACGGAATGATAATAATGGAAAAACCACCCTTTGACATGGCTGAACCCCTGATAAAGTCAACCTGATCACCCATGCCGCTGTAAAAAAGATATCCCTTTGAATCTGTACATACCTGGCCTGTCAGATCCACCTCAAGGGCAGAACTGATGGAAATAAAATTATCATTTTTTGCAATCACATTGGGGTCATTTACAAATTCTGAAGACTTAAAATAAAAAATGGGATTGTTGTCAACATAATCATACAATTTTTTGGACCCCATACACAGGGATGCAACAACCTTATCCTGGAGGTATGATTTTTTTTTGTTGGTGATGACTTTTTTTTCAAACAAAGGTAATAGTCCATCCGTGATAACCTGTGTGTGTATACCCAAGTCTTTTTTATGGGAAAGATAGGGGACAACAGCATCGGGCAGATGGCCGAACCCAATTTGCAGCGTAGCCCCGTCATCCACAAGCCTGTTAACATAATGGCCGATTCTTTCAACAATTTTTTGGTTTTTCATCTCAGGAAGGGATTCCAGTATGGGCTCTTTATGCTCTACAAGATAATCAATCTCATCAATATGGATAATACTGTCCCCCCAGGTTCGCGGCATTTCAGGATTGACCTGGGCAATGACAATTTCTGCATTTTTCATTCCGGAAAGAGTGATATCAACGGAGATGCCTAAGCTGCAATAGCCGTGAACATCCGGCGGACTGACCTGTATCAGGGCGGCATCAAGGCCGATTTCATGGTTTTCAAAAATTTCAGGGATCTGTGATAGATAAACAGGAATATAATCTATTTTTCCTTCAAAAGCAGCCTGCCGCATTAAAACAGAAATGAAAAACAGTTTTATAGAGAATCTTGAAAGAAAATTTTCATCATTGACATAGTTGGAAAGGGTAGATGAAAGCATTTGATAGATAACAATATCCTGGATGGATAAATCTTCTACCATGGCCTTTATTAATCTTTGTGGCTCACCGCATCCTGTGCCGATGAAGACCCTTGAGCCGTTTTTTATTTTTTTGACGCTTTCCTGCGTTGTAAGCAGTTTGTCAGGACAAACAT
>JAHOYS010000312.1 GCA_019038815.1 Desulfobacterales bacterium
TATCAATAAAAAATGCTCCACCTCCTGTGGTTTCCAGGATGGCACCGAAAAGAACAAACACAAACACAAAGGTGGCTGCCACACCAATGGGCAGACCGAAAATTCCTTCGGTGGTCAGCCAGAGCGTGGTGCTAATCCGTTCAATGCTGTATCCTTTATGAATGATCAGTTCGGGCATATATTGTCCGAACATGGCATAGGCAATACCGAGAGCGCAAATCCCGGTCATAATATTCCCGATGACCCTGCGGCAGGCTTCCAGCACCAGAAGTGTTCCGATAATACTGACTATTTTGTCATGGAGAAGCCAGTCTCCCTGACGTTCAAAAATAGCCGTAAGGTCGTTGATGATATAAAAAGTACAATATACTGATAAGGCGACCAGAATCCAGTCTAAAAAGAGCCAGAAAGAAAATTTATCTTTTCTTAGCTTTGGAAAAGCCGGTTTTAGTAAAAACGTCAGGCTGAGAATAGCCCCCAGATGAATGGATCTTTGAACCAGGGCTGTCAGTGCGGCTACACCTGCTGTATAGAGCTGGTAAAGACTCAGGCTCACGGCAATGACCATGATAATCCATGCTGTTGTTTTTATCAGGGTTTGATTGGCATCTGTTTTAATATTTTCAACCATTGTGTTCCTCTGCATGTATTGTGTACATAACTTTTATGGATATAATTGAGGGCTGCCTTTAAGTGATCGCCACAGTTGAGAAAGCATGCTTACGGGTTTGCCGGAAAATTTTACAGCCTTGTGGGCAATTGTATCAGAAAGGTTATACCGCTTGTCTCTCCAGATAATGGTATGATCCACTCCGGGGCTTCCCACCCGCAAGATGAAATCACCCACAGGCATGTGCATATCTTCAATCACTTCATAAATTCCCCGTTTCACCATCCGCCCCACCCCGGGCATTTTTCCCATGCCGGCACCGAATTTTTCATACCGTTCCTCTTCGATATAGATTTTGCCTGTCTCATCCATACTGTGTTCTTCCCAGATGGGTGCGTTCTCAACCGAGTGATAATAATGAAGGGTAAACCTCTCTCCTGGTTTAAGGGGCAGAACAAGCACGGGTTTTTTCTCTTTTACCAAAGTCAATCGAAGTTCCAGACCGCCCGGAGTCAGCCAGGCGGTCAGCATCAGGGATAGAACCAGGCCAAGTACACAAAATGCAATCATTGAACTTGACCGGGTCATTTGTCTCCTTTATGGAATCAGCCGTGCAGGTACGTCAATACCTTTTTCTTTCAAATATTTAATGGTTCCCGGATGAAGCGGAATTGAAGAATATTTCACCGTATTTTCAGGCGTCGTATAAGCGGCTGAGGGATGAATTTTCATAAGATAGGCATTATTTTCAAACAATGCTTTTGCAAGCTTATACACAAGATCCGTGTCAAGTGATTTCTGGCAGATCATCACATTCCAGACACCAATGGTCGGAACCGCTTTATCAATTCCCCGGTATATGCCTCCGGCAAGTTCCACACCGGCATAGGTGGCTTTGGAAGCCAGTATTTTTTTTGTTTGTTCAGACGTAAAGGGCAAAATATTGATATCATGGGTGGTGGATAAATCAAGGATGGAGCTTGTACCGGGTCCCACAGACCAGACACCGACCTTGATCGTACCATCCCTTAAGGCATTTGCACTCTCGGTAAATGACAACCGGCTATCCTTGAATGATGTCTTGGGGATATCAAGCGCAGTTAATACCGCTTCTGCCATGAAGTTTGTACCGCTGCCGGGGCTGCCCGTGCTGATGTTTTTTCCTTGTACCTGTTCAATATTGGTAATACCACTTTTTTTAAGGGCAACCACCTGGAGCAGATTAGGATACATAATGGCCATGGAAAGAATATTATGTTTTTTCCCTTTGAATTTTGACAGACCATTGTAACCGGCAACGGCAACATCGCCCATTACCTCTCCAATAACGGTTTCGCCCTTGTGGGCAAGTTTGACATTTTCAACACTGGCTCCGGTGACTTCTGCAACCGCTTTTACGCCTTTAACGTTTTTAGACCATATTTCAGCCACACCACCACCATACGGGTAGTAAATACCACCGGTTCCACCGGTTCCAATACTGATGAAGGTAGTCTTTGCAATTGCACTCCCTGTAAAAACCAGGGCTAAAAAAAGAATAGACAACATGATATGTGTTCGTTTCATTGGGTTCATCTCCTTAATCTGAATTATTTGCTCATTGTTTTAATGAAAAGATCGATTTTTCCGGGTGCGCAATTCACTCCCTTGACCGGATAGGTGAATTTAGCGGTATCCCCTGGTTTTATCAGGCCTTTTTTGATTTTCCGGGGAAGAAGTCCTCCCACCGCCTTACCGTTTGCAAGAAAGATATTGACCTTGAACCGCTGGTCTTCATTACTGATGTTTTTAACGGCTACATTAAAATGAAGCGTATCTGCCCCATCCCATTTTTTAATTACACATGAAAAATTTTCCAAAGAGGCTTCCGGCGCAATTGTCTTGTTTACGTCGGAATCTTTGGCACAGGCAAAGATTTCTCCCGGTTTGGGTGTTACACTCATACATCCGGTCAGGGCAAGTAACCCCGCAGCAAAAATAAGTAAAACCCAGGAAAATTTGATTTTAGATTGATTCATAAGACTCTCCCTTTAAAAATTGATAAATTTTATTCGCTTCATTACCACTACTTACATTTTAAGATAGTAGCAATCATGGTGGCAAAGGGAAAGTGTTATTTGTTATATTGTTATTTTGACAGCCTTTTAAAGATCAGCGTCATGACCATGCATGAGGTTCTCAAAGCTTCCATCAGGGACTTGACAAATCCATCCCAGGTGATCTGTTTTCTTATTATTGCAATGATAAGTATACCAAAACTCTATTAAGGCAACATTTAGGTCTGGATACAGTTGTTTTAATGTTAATGCGGTGGCAACGCCAACGATCCCGCCGCCAATCAGTGTAAAATCAAATTGAGTCAAATTTTTTCTTTAAAGATGAGATGTCTTATTTTATTTCATCCATTATCCTCAGCAGTTGCCCTGAAAGATAGTGAGGCAGGGAATAAAGAGTAAACCTGGATTTGCCTTTGACAGTCTTTCTTTTTTCCTGGAAAATTGATGGCGGCATTGAATTGAATCGAACCGCATGGTTAAGAGATTTTTCAATTATCATGATTTGCAGAGAGCGTAAACTGCCTGTACTTCCAGCTTTTACTTCCACTGGAATGATTTGTCTTTTATTATTGGTTATAACAAAATCAACCTCTGCAGATGATGCCTTTTTTTCTCTTGCCCAATAGTATAATTCAGGTTCAATGAAATATTGATGCTGTACTATTAACTGCTGAGCGATTAACTGCTCTGCCAGAGCTCCATTATTAATGTAATTGAGTTCATCTACTTCACCGGTCTCAAAGGGATTGAGTTTAAGTTGAGTATGGATCAGTCCAATATCCAACATAAAACATTTAAAAAATCGATCTTTTTTTTCTGCACCGAGAGGGATACCGTTGCAGCCGGTATTAAATGCTTTTGAAACAATTTTGGCAAGACATAGCTGATGTAATGATTTTCCAATCTCATTTGATTTATAGGATTTATCAATATTTGAATATTTAAGTTTTCCGCCAATTTTGGCAGGAAGAGAATCAAATATGATGGAGAGTAATTGAGGTTTTGTGTTTTTTTTATATTTATGAAAATCCAGTTTAAATGTGTCTATGATCGAATTTTTTATTCGTTCTAACTCTACCATGCTGCTTTTTTGAAGATAGGCATGAATCACTTCCGGCATACCGCCGATGGCAACATATCGTCGTAGAAGTTGTGTCAGTTTTATATGAATATACTGATCAATATCATCATTGAGCTGGAAATTTTGTACAATATTTAGAGCCTGCTGTTCCCCTATGGCGTTTAAAAATTCTTCAAAAGAGAATGGTCCAAGGTACATAAGTTCCAACCGTCCAACCGGTATGGAGAATTGAGGTTCATCCAGGACAAACTCCAGCAGAGAACCTGTCGTGATAACCTTGTATTCAGGAAAATCCTCATAAAAATAACGAAGAAGCTTTAAGATGGAAGGAACATTCTGGACTTCATCAAAGAAAATCAGACTGTTCTTAGGGTTGATACTGATATTAAGTTCAAATTCTATGGCCTGCAGCACAGTCATAGGGTCTAATTTTTCAACCAGGGGAATAAATCCCCACGGTTTTTCACAATTAATCTCAACAAGCTGAATATGTTCTCTTTTAGAAAACTTCCTCACCAGAGTGGTTTTCCCCACCTGACGGGCACCTCTTATCAGCAATGGTTTTCTTTGTTCCCGTGAATACCATGATTTTAACTCATCAATAGAATTCCTGAACATTATTTTTCCCTTTAAATTTATACAAATTTTGACATATATATAGGTATATTTATATATATGCTTGACAAAAGTAAAGGTATTTAAAAATTATCTTCTTCTGCAAACCAGCTAAATAAATTTCAGGCCAGCGTCAATACATGAGCTGGGGTAAAAACAATATGATTTTTGGAAAGATGATCA
>JAHOYS010000061.1 GCA_019038815.1 Desulfobacterales bacterium
ATTTTCAGAAAAGTTGATTCTGTTTGCTACAAAAGAGAAAGGATCACAACCTTTGATAATGATTTCCTTGATATTGACTGGTCAACAAATAACAATAACAGACTTGCCATTATATCCCACGGTCTGGAAGGGAATACCGGCAGAGCCTATGTCAAAGGCATGGTAAAAGCCGTGAACGATGGCGGCTGGGACGCTCTGGCATGGAATTACAGATCCTGCAGCGGTGAACCCAATCGTCTGCTTCGGTCCTATCACAATGGGGTGACCGATGATTTGTCATGGGTGATCAATCATGCCAAACACAGATATCCGTATAAAGAGATTGCCCTTGTAGGGTTCAGCCTTGGCGGGAACCTGACCCTTTTGTACCTGGGGAGAGAAACCCCTGATCCCGTTGTCAAAAAAGCTGTTGTATTCTCTGTCCCCTGCGATTTAAAAGCCAGCTCAAAAATTTTAGCAAAACCTGCAAACAAAATTTATATGAAGCGATTCCTGGTAATGCTGCATAAGAAGATCAAGGCAAAAATGAAAATCCTGCCGGGACTGATTGATGATAAAGGGTATGATAAGATTAAAGACTTTAAGGCATTTGATGACAGGTATACAGCCCCCGTTCATGGGTTTGAAAATGCCTATGACTATTGGAAAAAATGTTCCAGCAAACCGTTTATTCCCGATATCACTGTTCCGACACTTATCATCAATGCGGTTAATGATCCGTTTCTGCCCGAAGCATGTTTTCCCGTCAAAGAGGCTGGATACAACAAACATGTAACACTCCGCATGCCGGAATCAGGAGGGCATGTAGGATTTATCTCCTTTAACAGGGAAAACTTATACTGGTCGGAGGAACAGGCTGTAAAATTCTTAAACAGCAATGGTCCCTGAGAACATGGGGGTTAAGGCAATTTGATCTGTTGCTTTTCCACATCTTTATGCTGACGGTACAAAATGATCACATGCCCTATCATACCGGCAAGATGAGATCGGGTTGCTTTGGCAATCTCTTTTGTTAAATTTTTTTTCTGATCTTTTTCTTTATAATCATTAAATTTCACCTTGACCAGCTCTGCTGCTTCAAGGGCCTGATCAATCTCTTCGATAAGCATGTCGGTAATTCCTTTCTGACCGACAAAAGCAGCAGGATTCAAATTGTGGGCAAGCCCCCGTAAATATTTTTTTTGTGATCCTTTTAATTCTTTCAAGTCATACATCCTTCAAATTTGCATTTTTAAAATTATTATCATAAAAGCCATTGCTGGTTTCTCTTTTTCAAATATCACAGCCGGTAACGTATTGCCGACATGTTGACGAAAATATTTTGATCATTATTATACATTTATATGGTATGATTCAACTAAAATCGACTTTAACTTTTGAAAGGAGGGTTAAATATGGCTCCACAAAAAGTAACCCTGAATGTAGAAGGCATGAGCTGTAGCCATTGCTCGGGAATGGTCCAAAGGACTCTTGAAGAAATAGCTGGCATTTCCAATGTATCTGTTGATCTTAATGGAAAAAAGGCATCTTTTAATGCTGACAATTCAAAACTTGTTGATATAGCGATTAAAGAAATAAATAAGGCCGGATACAAGGCATGAAAATATCAACCTCCGACGTTAATATCATGCCTGCAATGGACAAGACCATTGTAAGCTGCTCGACTGAAATTTCCAACCCCATGGATGAATATGAAAAACCAGGGTTTAAGCTATGTTACTATGTGGACAGATTTATACAAACCGATTCAGGATTTATTCCCGTCATCAAATCAAAACTTGAAACAAAAGACCTTTTTTCAACATTTTATGTCAGATGCGGCATCAACCGGTATAAGTATACGGTGGCTCCCGGGCTTTACGGCATTGGAAAACCGGATAAAAACTCCGAGGTGCTTGTTACTGCAAACTTTAAATTGACATTTGATCACTTAAGAAAGGAACTTGATGACATCAATGCATGGATTCTGGTACTGGACACAAAAGGGATCAATGTATGGTGTGCGGCAGGGAAGGGAACCTTTTCAACCCGGGAACTTGTTAATAGAATTAAAAATTGTACACTTGAAAAGATTGTGGATCATAAACGGGTCATTGTTCCCCAGCTGGGGGCAACAGGTGTGTCTGCCAGGGATGTCAAAGAGCAGTCTGGATTCAGGGTGGTATATGGTCCGATACGTGCCGGCGATATTCCTGCCTTTTTAAAAAATAACAGGAAAGCAGATAAAAACATGAGACAGGTTACCTTTACCCTGTATGAACGGTTCATCCTGACACCTGTAGAAATTCAAACAATACTGAAACTAGCCCTGATCACAGCACTTTTTCTGTTGGTCATTTCCGGTTTTGGACCGGATATTTTTTCTTTTTCCAAAGCCTGGGAAAGAGGTATAGTTTCTGTTTTTGCCCTTATGGCAGGGATATTCTCAGGCGCATTTGTTACCCCGGTGCTGCTTCCTTTTATTCCACCCAGGGAATTTGCTCTCAAGGGAATTATTACCGGAAGTATTTTTGCCATACCCTTGATAACTATAATATCATTTGCCATTAGTAGCTTTGCAGGATTGCTGGCTCTTTTTTTATTCAGTGTGACCATCAGTTCTTATCTGGCCATGAATTTTACAGGGGCAACACCGTTTACATCACCCTCAGGGGTTGAGAAAGAAATGAAACGGTACATCCCTGTACAATTGACAAGCCTCGTGATTTCATCCGGGCTCTGGATATATTCTGCATTTTGACCTAAGCCTTGAAGGATTTAAATATGGAAAATTTAAAATATTTAGATGATGTATCGACCCTGGTACTCAATGAAGAAAAATGTATCGGTTGCAGCCTGTGCACCGAAGTCTGTCCTCAAGCAGTTTTTGAAATGAAGCAGAACAAAGCCCATATTGTTGATTTTAATGCCTGCATGGAATGTGGTGCCTGTGTTAATAACTGCCCTTCCGAGGCTATATCCGTGAATCCCGGTGTAGGCTGAGCCGCCTATATTATCCAGGTTTGGATAAAAGGAAAAGAAAATGCCTCCTGCGGCAACGGTGAGTGCTGCTGAGCACTGGCATGGATCAATGGCTCATTTTCTATGGAAGGTTTGTCTCCCTGCTTTGGTTTGCACTTTTCCCAAGTGTCAATTCAACCCTTGCCGGGGTAATATTTACAATATGAACTCTGTCATTGGGCAGTGTTAAATTCCCCGTAGTAATATTATAAAAGGATGTTCCCGGCCTTGCTGAAAACAAGTCAATAGAAGTGATGATATTGTTTTCGTCCAACAGGCTGACATCTTTTCTCAGCCCTCGGCAGGTAATAGAAATCTTTGAATCAACTGTCTGAGATACCATGAATCCTGCCGGGATATTTCTGAAGTTAAGAGGCAGATTGATTTTCTTTTCAAAGTTTTGTTGCCCTGCAAAAAGCAGCCACATAATAAAAACAAGGGCAAAAACAGCTATTTTAATTTTATATCGCCTGGTAAACCAGAATTTTATCTTTTCTTTAATACCCGTATCTGTCTCTTTGAACTCAAAGACCGTATCTTCAAAAATAGTGGTCAGCTCTTTTTCATCTTTTACTTTTCGAATATCATTATCAACTGCAAATGATACTTCCCCTCTTTCCTCTGAAATAATCATCACCCAGGCATCGCATTGTTCTGTCAGCCCCAAGGCGGCCCTGTGCCTTGTACCCCATTCCTGGGGCAGATCTTCTCTTGCAGACAAGGGAAGATAGCAGGATGTTTTTAGAATTTTCCCATTGGAAATAAGAATAGCTCCGTCATGCAAAGGAGATTCTTTATAAAAAATTGAATTTAGCATTTCAGGTTGGGGATCGCATTCTATGGGAATCCCTTTTGTAACCAGATCAAATACAAGATCTGTTCTTTCAAAAACAATTAGTGCACCGATTCTTTTTTTTGCCGCATTAAACGTCCAGCTGACAAACGCCGGAACCCAGTCATCTGCAATTGGTTTATGTCTAAAACCAAAACTCCTCAAAGGATTAAATCGTTCAAGTATCTGTCTGATTTCTTTTTGAAACAGGATAATCAAAAGAATAACAAAAACCTGCCACAAAATCTGAAATACCCAGGTGGTTAAAAAAAGGCCCCATGATTTGGCCACAATGAAGACCCCGCTTAAAATAACGATACCAATCAGGGCTTTGAAAGCTTTTGTACCCCAAAACCAGATATAAAACTGATAGGAGATAATCGTAATAAATAGAATATCAAGAATATCCGGCAATCTGATATTTGACAATATGGCAGACAAATTCATGAAGCACCTCCTGAAATAACAACGCAATGTTTCCGATAATGGTATGTTGACTGGTAATTATTCATTTATTTGTAAACCAAAAAAAAGAATTTGTATAGGTCAAATTTCTACTTTCCCCCCTGACTGGCTGCCTGAAAAATACCAATATTCTCAAAACCGCAATGATTTCGATGTTTTTAATAGAAGATTGATTCATTTGATTATACTTTTCCC
>JAHOYS010000395.1 GCA_019038815.1 Desulfobacterales bacterium
TTGACATTTGGGACAAATAGTTTTAGAAGATATGAGTCTTAAATAAAATTTAAATCCCTGGCTTTCAGGAGGAAAAATGAAAGAAAAATGTAATATAAGATCTGTTATAAATATAGTGTTTGTTGTGTTGCTGGCATTTTTTATTTCAGGGTGTTTCGGTCTTGGTTCATCACAAAAACCGGAAGGTAAGACCTCTGCTGATCAGCCCAAGTCCAGGAAAACCACAGCGGTTTATTATGATTTTGAAGATGTATTAATCCCCATGGAGCTTTCAATTGTAAAAAACAGGACTGTTGTTATATTGACACCCGGGTTTACTTCAGGGCTCATTACACTTAAGGGCCGGGTGGAAAGACAATCCCTGTTTAATTTTTTTAATAATAATATGTTAAAAGACAATTGGAATGTTATCAGCCAGATCAAGTCTCCGGGTACCACCATCATGGTTTTTCAAAAACCTTCAAGAACCTCGGTTATTACCATCCGGGATGAGCAGATATATACCTATGTTGAGGTGGGTGTGGCGCCAACGATTACAGGAGGATCAGGTTTTTCCAGGTCAAACCTGATAGAATAATGGACTTTCAAAACAAACATATCCTTCTTGGGGTTACAGGGGGAATTGCTGCATATAAAGCGGTTGATTTTTTAAGGCTGTTAAAAAAGGCCGGGGCCAACGTCAATGTGATTATGACCGGCAGTGCACAAAAACTGGTCGGTAAAACCACTTTTGAGGTATTATCTGAAAATCCGGTTTTATCGGATTTGTTTTCTGATACCCAATCCTCTGTAAAACATATTGATCTTGCCACAAGGGCGGATGCAGCCATTATTGCACCGGCAACCGCAAATACCATTGCAAAGCTTGCCCATGGCATTGCAGATGACGCATTGTCCACAACATTGCTGGCGGTAACCTGTCCTGTCATGATCTGTCCGTCCATGAACACGGATATGTACCAGAATATCCGCGTGCAGCGAAACCTTGATATTCTTGAAAAGGATGGATGCCATATCCTTGATCCTGATTCAGGTGTGCTGGCATGTAAAACAGTGGGAGCAGGAAGACTGCCTGACCCAGGCTTTATTTTTGACAGGGTTGAAGCAATGCTGACCAAAAAGGATTTAGACGGCAAAAAAATTCTGGTTTCAGCAGGTCCCACGGTTGAAGCCATAGACCCTGTCAGGTTTGTCAGCAATCATTCATCCGGGAAAATGGGATATGCCATTGCCCGGGCGGCAGAAAAAAGAGGAGCGCTGGTGACTCTTGTGTCAGGCCCTGTCAGCCTTGAAGGTCCTGTGTGGGTTGAGCGGGTTGATGTGATAACCTGTGAAGAGATGGCAGATCAAATGCTTACCAGACTTAAGAGGTCGGATATTATTATAAAGGTTGCAGCCGTTGCTGATTATAAGCCGGTAGATCCTAAAATAAGCAAAATAAAGAAAAAAGATAACAATAAAGACCTTTCCATTCTAATGACCCAAAATCCTGATATTTTAAAACTTATCGGGGAAAAGAAAACAAACGATCAGTTTCTTGTGGGATTTGCAGCAGAAACAGATGATCTTGAAAAAAATGCATTAATGAAAATGCAGAAGAAAAATCTTGATATGATTGCTGCCAATATTGTGGGATCAAAAGACTCGGGATTCAAGGCAGATACCAACAAGGTAAAGCTTTTTTTCAAAGACGGCTCATCATTTGATATCCCTTTGATGGAAAAAGGCAGGGTGGCTGATATCCTGCTCGATCATATTATCGAAAAAATGGGTTAAATAAGCGCTAAAAGGAATCTGTCTGCCGAAATAACACGGACATTCTCAATCAAGATATCCACTTCTTTTTTTTTAACAACCTGAAACAAAAAAGGGATATCAAGTTTTGAGCTGTAATAATAAAGGGTAGGAGACACGCTTGTTCTGTTTAGTTTTGCTTCAATTGCAATCCATGGTTTGCCGTCGTATGTTACAAGAAAGTCCACTTCTTTTTTTTGTGCATTTCTTAAATAATACAGGTCGACCTTATATCCTTCATAATCTTTTAAAAAATGCACTAATTTTAATAAATGACAGGCAATAAGATTTTCAAACCTTGCGGCGTCATCTTTTATTTCCGACCAGTCCCATAAAAAGAGTTTGGGTTCTTTTTTTAATGACCTGAAGTTTGATCCCACATACGGATAAATTCTAAAGCAATAATAAAATGATTCCATAATATTGAGCCAGTTACTCAATGCTTTATGACTTACTTCCAGATCCTCCCGCAAAGAGTTGATGGAAAGAAGTGATCCCGCTCTGTCCGGAAGCATATCACAAAAAAGGGTCATTCCTGAAAGATCCCTGACAGCCGTGATGTCCCTGATATCTTCTCTGGTAATCCGCTCAACCCTTTCATTGTGCCATCTTCTGAGGGTTTTGCTGTTTTGTTTAATAAAGGGTTCCGGGAAACCGCCAAATTTATCCAGGGATAGAAAATTTTCGGTTTCACTTTTTAAAGGGATATTGAGTTCTGTAAGCGGTTTGATGTTGTTTTTTATTGAACAGCTTTCTGCCAGAGAAAATGGATGCAGCCGGTAGTAATGGTATCTTCCCAGCATTGAATCCCCGCCCCGCCGGTATAAATCAAGGCGGGCGCTGCCGGTAATAAGAAATTTGTACTGATCCTTTAATTTGTCATATTCACCTTTAATAAATGATTTCCAGTTTTTGTATTTATGAATTTCATCAAAGATTAAAAGGGCTGCACTGCCGGGCCAACCCGGTTTTAAGATATCTTTTCTGTCATCTCTGTTATCCCAGTTATAATATTTGGAATTCGCGTATTCAGGTGCGATAATATCTTTAGAAAGAGTCGTTTTCCCGACTTGGCGGGGTCCGCCGATAAAGACCATTTTTTCTGAAAGGTCATCATGGACTGCATCCGTTATATATCTGTTTTTTATCATAGATCATATCATAAAGGATTCGTGTTTTTTGTCAAGTTTTTTTGCCTGTAGGTGAAAAAGTTTAAAACTTTTTTTGCCTGAAGGCTAAAAAAAGCAGTTTTAAAAAGTAAAAACCTTTTGGTTTTAATTGATTTATTTAATGGCATGTTTTAATAATTAATTTTGCAATTGAATATTAAAGGATGAGATAGCGTTTAAAATGAGTGCAGAGGTTCAAAACAATCCGGATGCGATCAAGACAGAGTTTATCCGGGTGATAAACGATTTTTCACACTATCTATCCCGTCAAAAAGAAACAGGGAATACCTTTCTCGACATTTCAGAAGAATCCAAGGCAATCGTAAACAATTGGGGAAGTATCAGCCGGACACAGGACACCTTTTCTTTTCAAGGCTCTGAAAATGCATCTGTTTTTATCATAGACAGTGAAGGCAATTTTTTTAAAGGGGAGGGCGGGGCGCTTTTAATCAAGATCCTTAACGCCATGAACCTGTCTTCTGATTCAGTCTTTATCTGTAATGCAGGTGATTTTAGATCTGTTTATAAAAAAATAAAAGCGGTTGCTCCCAAAATTATCATAACCCTTGGAACTAAGGCCGGGCAATCTTTGCTAAATGTTAAACAGCCCCTGGAAAAGTTCAGGGGAAAATTCCATGAGTATCATGGAATTAAAGTTATGCCCACCTTTCATCCGTCAATGCTTTTAAAACAATCTGAATACAAACGCCAGGTCTGGGAGGATATGAAACTTGTGATGAAATTATCAGGATTGAAAAATGGTTCTTGATACTTTTATTGATACACTCACGGCTGAAAAAGGGTATTCCGCCCACACATGCAGGGCATACCGGGCTGATGTTTTATATTTTATTCAATTTTTTCTGGAAGATCAAAAAACTGATGATATGCAATACCAGGAATTGTTTCTTTCACATCTGCACAGGCTTGATAAGGATGCTGTCAGAAGCTTTCTTGCCCATCTTGTGAGATCAGGTAAATCTAAAAGGACAGTATCAAGAAAGCTGTCTTCGCTTAAGGCATTTTTTGATTATCTGGTTAAATCGGGACAATTGAAGCTAAATCCCGCAGACTCTGTACCGTTTCCCAAGCTTGAGAAAAGTATCCCCAGATTTTTAACCATTGATGATCTGTTTCAGCTTCTGGATTCCATCAAGACAGAGACCTGGTTTGACAAGAGAAATCTTGCCATGTTTGAAACTTTTTATTCCACGGGCATGCGTGTGTCTGAAATGGAAGGCCTTAATATCCAGGATATTGACTTTAAAAGTCAAATGATTAGAGTCTTTGGGAAAGGTTCAAAGGAAAGAGTTGTTCCTGTTGGCAAAAGAGCCTTGAAGGCCATAACGGATTACAGGGCATCTTTGAAAGAAAAATTCATTCCGGTTTTTGTGAATAAGAATTTTTCAAGATTAAGTTCCCGGTCCATAAGAAGGATACTTGATAAAATAGTAAGGGATTGTCAGTTGAATATACCGGTTTCACCCCATATGCTGCGTCATTC
>JAHOYS010000003.1 GCA_019038815.1 Desulfobacterales bacterium
ACGGTAAGATCTTAACTGACGAGGAAATCCATATTCATCGCCATGAACATGTCCATAAACATGGAAAACATCCCCACAATCACAAATAATGTTTAGGTAGATCAGACACCAAGTTCTTTTCGAAATGATGTCATATTGGTTTTGTATTGTTCAAATTCATCTATTGAGAGTTCATCAGGAAAAACAAGCTCCATAGAGGTTAGTAAGTCAACCACATTATTGGCATGGGGTGCCACAGCAAGCACGCCAATTTTGCTTCCCTTTTCAAGCTTGATTTTGCCCAACATAAAGTCTGTGATAAATTTACTTTCCTTTCTCAAGATTTTTTTCCAGGTTTGGGGTGTGCCTCCCATAAGGAATTCAGCCTCTGTTTCGCCCTCTTCTTTTGATACCAGTTCAAGCCTGATGAGTTCTCCTTGTTCGAAAAACAGGCAAAAAAACATATCTTTTTCAATCCCCCATGAGGGCTCTGCCTTGACTCGATAAACCATTTTCCCGGAAAGTTTTTTCAGTTTTTCTCTGGCCTGCGGATTTGATCGGTAAATCCTGGCACTTTCTTCCAGCCATTCCGGTGTGCAGTAATAAAAGGTTGTCATGATTTCTCCTGTGATATTTTGTATACGATCTCATCGCGTAACTTTTTTTTAAAAAGTTTTTCCGTAACTGTCATAGGAAGTTCATCCCTGAATTCTACAAATTTCGGCACGGCATAGGGGCTCAGGTGTTCACGGCAAAAATTGCGGATATCATCTTCAGTTACAATTTCAGGATAGTCTTTATGCAGTTTGATTACCGCTGCAACTCTTTCACTTCCCGGGATGTTGGGATCAGGAACTCCAAAAGACGCTGCCATGAGCACTGCGGGATGCTTAAAAATCACCTCATCCACCTGGGTAGAATAGACCTTGTTGCCGGATACATTGATCATGTCCTTGGACCGGTCCGTCATGTGAAAATACCCATCTTTGTCCATGTAGGCAATGTCCCCGGTTTTCAGCCACCCGTTTTCAGTAAGGCCGGAACCTATTTCAGGCCAATACCCTTTCATAACCTGAGGGCCTCTCACAAGGATCTCACCGGGCTCTCCAAAGGCCATTTCCTTCCCGGTATCCTGATCAATAATTTTGCATTCCGTGTCAGGGGCAGGCACACCAAGCCCCGGTTTTTCCTTGAGCATGAATCCCGTAATTTTAGAAAAACCAGAGATATTAAAATGTGTTAAAGGTGCCGTTTCTGTAAGGCCGTAGCCCTCAGAAACCGGGTTCCCAAGTTCAGCTTTGATGGAATCTGCCACATCTTTTGGCAGAGGAGCTGCCCCGCTCATGGGAATGGCATTGATTCTACCAACTTTTTCCTGTGCAATGCGCATGAATTGTGTGGGCACGGCACAAATCATGAATGGCCTGTATTCTTTTATGGTTTCCACAATAAGGTCAATGTCCCTGGGATCAGGCATCAGAATCAGGCGCAGTCCAAGATATGCAGCAGACTGTGCCATATACCGGCCATAGGAGTGAAACAAAGGCACCGGTAAAAGAATTGAGGATTTACCTTTAATGCCTTTTATCAGGGGTTTCATTATCCAGGGAAGTCCCATACGAATACAACAAACCCGATTGAAATGGGTGATCATAACACCTTTTGGCACCCCTGTGGCACCTCCGGTAAAGGCCAATTCACACAAGTCATTTTTAGAATCTATTGCTATGTCAGGCGGTATAGCCTCGCTGTTCTCAAGAAGCTGTCTGAACTCATAAACACCGTCAGGTATGTCTTCTTCTACGGGTTTCAGGTCAAACCCTTCCTTCGAAGTCACAATGACAGAAGAAAACCCGCATTTCTCCTTGAGGTTTAAAACCCTTTTTAACTGGTCTTCACGGCAGATCAGCACTTTGGCTTTTCCGCTGCCAGCTTCATGGACCAACCCATCATCTGTGCGCAGAATACTGGTTGGGATAACGGCCGCACCTGTTTTTAAAATACCCCAGTCTGCGATAATCGCTTCAGGGCAGTTGGGCAAGAAAACACAGACATTGTCTCCTTTTCTCACGCCGAGACCGGCAAGAGCATTGGCAAGTTTGTCTGCATAAATCTTCAGATCCTTATAGGTAATGGCGCGCTTTAAAAAAAGAATTGCAGTCTTGCCCGGATATTGTCTGGCAGCATTGTCCAGAACATTGAAAAGAGGCTCTTCGGGATAGGGTGCCAGGCTGTGGTCCAGTTTATATGGTCCCAGTTTATAACTTTTTAACCAGGGTTTGTCTAAATAGCTCATAAATTTCTACTCCAGTGGCAGTTTTTTTAAATTAATGAGAACAAGATAATCCCTTCTTATACTTCTTTGCGGATCTATTTGGCAATATCTTCTTGAATGCCGAGCTCCAAAAGCTTATCAGGCCCGGGATTTCCCGTTGTCTTGTCCCATCCCCTGAACTCATAATAGGCATCTTTCATCATTTCCAGGGTTTCCTCGTCTATGACCATGCCTTTGGCCGGTCCCTCCGGCAAGGGGTCTTTCATTAAGCGGCCAGGAAGTGTATCATGGGTCCTGTTCATACCTGTTTTTGCATTGTAAAGCCGTGCCAGATTGTAAATACGCTCACCGCAGCGCCGGAAGTCATTCACATCCATGTCCCAGCCCAGGGCAGTATTTATCAGCTCTGTATAGTCTGATGCAGGCAGCAACATACCCATGAATTTGCAGGCCCCGATTGCATCAAAAGCAGTCAAGGCATTTTCCAGATCCACAACAACCTTTGTTTCTTTGGGATCTGCAACAAAAGGATCTTTGATCTTGCTGTCATCCACTAAAACAAAGGGAGAATCAATAAAAGTAGGGCCTTCTATAAAAGCTGTGATATGATCCCCGCCTCTGTTGGCTGTCACATATCCCAGTCCGCATATCTTTGCGGCACGCGGATCATAGGCAGGCAGTTCCATGCCTTTGACGTTCATGGCAAAATGGCTTGAATTTTTTCCAAGTTTTTGAGCTGCAATGCGGGACCCTTCGGCCAGAAGATCACCAATACCTTTCCTTGCAGCAATTTTTTTCACAAGATCAATGACCAGATCTGAATCACCGAATTTAAGTTCCAGACCATAGGTCATTTCTTTGGTCAAAATACCCTTTTCATAGCACTCCAAGGCAAAAGCTATGGTGGAACCTGCAGAGATTGTATCAAGTCCATATTCATTGCAAAGATAATTGGCCATGGTGATGGCATTCATGTCAGATACACCGCACAGGGCTCCCAGGGTGTTGACAGATTCGTATTCAGGACCTTCACCGGTTTTCCCGGCATATTTTCCTTCTTTAATCGTTGTGCCGCGACCGCAGGCGATGGGGCAGGCGAAGCATGATACTCCTTGATCCAGAACTTTGTTGGTTAATGCCTCACTGTTGACTTCTTCGATATCATCAAATACACCAGTCTGCCAGTTACGGGTTGGATAGCCGCCCCGTGCGTTTACCATGTCCGATACCATGTTGGTGCCGAAAGCTTCAAATCCAACTTTGAGCATGGATTCATCTAAAAAATCAATCTGTCGTCTGGCAGTTACTTTAAACCCGCTGGGATCTGCAATATCGAATTTGGTTTTTCCTGCACAAACAACAGCCTTAAGTTTTTTTGATCCCATGACGGCGCCCATACCTGTTCGACCAACCGCACGGTGCTTGTTGTTCATAATGGCGGCGTATCGTACAAGATTTTCTCCGCCAGGACCAATGGACGCAATCGTAACTTTGTGGTCACTCATCTCTCCGAGGATGTCTTCGGTTTCAGGAACGGTCTTGCCCCATAAGTTTTTGGCGGGCAGCAGTTTAACTTCTCCATCCAGAATTTCAAGGTATACCGGAACGGTAGAACTTCCTTCAATGATAAATCCGTCAAAACCGGCTCGTTTCATGGCAGGTCCAAAACTTCCACCTGAGTTACCATGGCCCCATAGGCCTGTGAGAGGGGATTTTGCAACAACCGAGTATCGGCTGGCACTTGCTGATGAGGTGCCTGTCAAAGGCCCTGTCATAAAAATCAGCTTATTATCCGGCCCGAGAGGATCTGTATCAGCAGGTACTTCTTCGAATAAATATTTTGTTGCCAGCCCGGCACCACCCAGAAAATCCCTGGCCCATTGCTCTGGAATTTTTTCAATAGCTGTTGTGCCACTGGTGAGATTAACCCTTAAAATTTTATCCATAAATCCGTATCTCATATTTTCCTCCATTAAAATTAATCAGCGAAAAATTTTTCAAAATGCTTCAGGAATGACTGAGCAATCACATTAAACTTTTTGACACAGGAAGGATGGAATATCTTGTATCAGGATTTCGGTAGCAGGTCTGAAAGTTCTTTCTGAATACAATAATAAATGTCTTCGTCACCGCCATAAACGTCAATGACGTCTCTGTGATTGATCAGTTTTTCTACAATAAATGTTGTCAGGTACAGGCTTGCAATATTAG
>JAHOYS010000042.1 GCA_019038815.1 Desulfobacterales bacterium
CCAACCCAGAAAGGAGATACCAAGATGAATTATATAGGAGTGGACTGCCACATTTCAACTTTAGAATTTGCAGTGGTCAATGAAAGGGGGACCATCACCCAAAAAGCGAAAGTGAATACGGGTGTTAAAGAATTTATGACCTTTATAAAAAACATCCTCAAACCCAGGAAAATTTTTATTGAAGAAGGCGAGCTGGATGGATGGTTACTTGAAACAAGTTTGAATTTTGGTGAGCCGTTAATCATTACAGATCCTAAGATCAACAAATAGATATTGGGCACACGAATCCTTGCGGAATTACTTAAAGAAATAGCCTGGAAGTAATAAAAAATATGGTAGGAGGTGACTACCGTCACCCCCTACCTGCATAACGGCACGTACCGGCCAATCCTTCCAACTGCTACATCCGTTACAATTTTAATTCCATGTAAACCATATGTTCCTGAAAATCGCCTGTCATTTCAGTCTCAGAATATATTTCTATTTCTTTAAAGCCAGCAGATCGATATAAAGAATGTGCTTCCTTCATGAATCGAGCGCTATCCAGTAAGATCTTTGAATACTCTACTTCTCTTGCGCTCTGGATTAATTGATCAAGAAGTTTTTGACCTATCTTTTTTCCTCTGTAACCAGGACGAACATATATACGCTTAATCTCACACGTCCCTTCACGTATCTTTTTCATACAAGCAATTCCAGCTGCTTGATCCGCTTCTTTTGCAAGCATTAAACGTCCATGAGGCGGCGAAAAAACACCTTTATCAATCTCAGACATTGAGTGATTAAGCATTTTATCAATATCGATATACTCATTGTAGAGTTTTTTTGATTTTCCAATTGCCCAGGTTAAAAATTCAAAAAATAATTCACGGGTATACTCAAGATCTTCTTTGTCTTGTGCCTGATAAATGGTCACCATGTCCTATTGACCAGGTGGTCTGTATTCAGCACTGATGTTGGAAACCTGATCTAATTCTTCAGCAGTCAACAACACTGTTATTTTAGGAGAAACTATTCCGGTTGAACTCGCAATTAATGCTCCGGCAGCTACTTTGACATTGTCAGGTGCATCAATGATAATGAAAAAATCTTTCTTCCCGAAAGCAAAGTGCATGCTTTCGACTGTTCCTCCAAGGCTCTGAATTAGTTGCTCAACTGCCTCCTTCCTTTTTGAACCGCCATCTTTTAAAAGGCCTTTAATACCGTCACCAATGTATGAACCTGAAATAAGATACTTAGGCATGATTCTTCTCCTTAAATTTTGTAATAAGTGATGTGGGTTTGATCCCTTCTTTCAAAATTGAGAAATTGCAAAGAACAAAGTTTAGGCACTCATAAGCACCACCTCCCTTTTTGTTATAGTTTAAAAATCCATCGGGAAGCGCTGATCAATATGAAACAGAATTTTAGTATGTTCGTTTTGAAATCGTTACGGTAGTCAAGAATGAAAACGGAAGTTTTTTCTGATCATCTCTGTTTGGTTAATCAAATTAATAACAAAACAAGACCTGATTTTCAATTAATATTTAAAATAAACGAAATAATAATTGAGCCGTCATATATTTAAAGTCACTCTTTCGGAGAGACCAATATCTTTTGCAATTCGATATTTATTCAATCTGACAAAGAAGCATTCATTGCTCTTGCTAAAAAGAATACTAAATTTCCCCCGCTAACAACTTTCTCTTTCTCGATATATAGATTATTTATCTTTATCAATGGGAGCAGGCCTTTACCTGCAAGAAAATCCTTATAATTTCTAAAATGCTCTCGTCCAGCAACTATTTCAAAAAATAAAATGATCATTTTATACAACCAACCTTTTGGAAAACGAATAGGGCCAGGATGATAATCAACAAATACTAAACGTCCATCTTGTTTCATTACCCTGACCATTTCATCTATTATCAGGGGCCTGATTGAGCTATGCATCTCATGTAAAGTCAACATGACAATCACCAGATCAAAACACCCGTCGGTATAAGGCATTCTGGATGCATCCCCCAATCTTATATCAGCTTGCTCTCCAAGTTTTTTTCTTGCAACTTTTACCATTGCGGGAGACAAATCAATCCCATGGGCTTCACATCCGGCTTGTTGATAAAATTTTAGATTTGTGCCTGTGCCACATCCTACCTCAAGAACCAGCAT
Organism: Desulfobacterales bacterium; assembly: GCA_019038815.1. Taxonomy (GTDB): domain Bacteria; phylum Desulfobacterota; class Desulfobacteria; order Desulfobacterales; family Desulfobacteraceae; genus Desulfobacula. Next base: position 2,152 of record JAHOYS010000042.1, read on the forward strand.
GCCTTCTTTTGGGGGATACATTTTCAATACAATCTTTCTTAATACTGCAGCAGATGGCTCAATAAATGTATCATAAAATTTTGCTATTTTTTCATAAGGATCTTTAATCATTGGATAAGTCATGCATTGCTCCTTTTAAACTGGATAATTTTGGAACATCAAGTTAACTATTATCATTAAACAATGTATTTCAGAACACTATTTTTTAATCATACCAGTTTTCATGTCTGGTGGTATTTGTGCTTGACACACAAGTCAATTTGAGATTGATTATGAGAAAGTAATCCCTTTTCTTAAATGTTTTGGTATATTAAAATTTTAAAATAACTATCTCAGGACCTTTGTGGAGGATTAATGTAATGAATAGCATTGCCTTTGACGATTATTATGAAGACCTTCAAATAAGCCCCAATGCTGATTTAGAAACCATTGAGCGTATTTATCGATTGCTGGCAAAACGGTACCACCCGGATAACAAAAAAACAGGGAATATCGATAAATTCAAAATTATCAACAAAGCCCATCGAGTGCTGTCGACCCCGGAAAAACGCGCTGCATATGATGTCACATATGAAGAAAAAAAAATTCATCAGTGGCAGACTATCTCAGAGATATCTTCCTTTGAAGGATACGAGGAAGATACACATAGTCGCCGCTGTCTGCTATCCATACTATATATCAACTGCCGGGAGAGTCCATCCAACCCTGGTATCGGTTTGTGGCACCTTGAAAAAATGTTAGGCTGGCCGGAAAATGTAATGGAGTTTCACTTTTGGTATTTAAAAGAAAAAGATTACATTAAGCGGGAGGAAAATGGCCAATTAGCAATCACAGTAAAAGGTGTAGACAAAATTGAGCAGGATGGCTTGGTTCTGGGAAAAGATCTGTTACTGCCGGAATCAACAGAAGAAAGCCAAAGATTGAAGCTCATTAAAAATGATCCGGCGGATTTATAAGATAATTAAATTCATCGGTAAGTATATTTTTGCAGATAAAAGCAGGCATTATTTGCTTTCAGACAAAAAAACTATTGCAAAAAATTTAAAATTCGCATATTTAATCCCGCTTGTTCACAAACTCAGGAGATAATGAAAAATAAAAAAGGAGAATAATAACCATGCTTAATAAAGACTATAATTTTTACAGTGGCGGGCTTAAAGGCGCAGAAGAAACTTTTGGTGACTGTGCCCAGAAATATGAAATCAATGAAACAAATTTTTCATTTGAAGGACATAAATGTTCGAGGGAAAAGAACATTACCATACTTAGTGATGAGGAATTGAAAAAAGGCAATATCAGCATGGAGATAGTATCTGCTCGAATGGGCAGGAGATATGCACGGGTAGATAAAATCAGAAGAGTTTTTCAGACTATCTTCCATATGGTTAATAAAGGGTATCAGGTATTTGCAATAGGTTGGATTCAGTCTGACAAAACAGTCAAAGGCGGAACCGGCTGGGGTGTTGAGCTTGCCAAATTTTTTAACAGGCCTGTAAGCGTTTTTGATCAAGACAAAAATGAATGGTATACCTGGGAAAAAAATGAATGGGTGGAGGACAAACCTGTAATTTCACATAAAACTTTTTGCGGGACAGGAACCAGAAACCTTTCTGGCGAAGGCAAAAAAGCTATTGAAGAGCTTTTCAGCCGTTCATTTGCATAATATAAAAGACTGGCAGGTCTATCTGTTAAAATGCGCTGATAATTCTTTGTATTGTGGTGTTACCAAAAACATTGAAAACCGTCTGTTAAAACATAATAAAGGTGCTGCTTCAAAATACACAAGATCCAGGCTGCCGGTAAAATTGGCTGCTGTCAGGAAAGGTCTCACAAAAAGCGATGCTTTCAAGCTTGAGTACCAGATAAAAAAGCTTTCAGCCGGAGAAAAAATTTCAGCTTTGAAAGGGAAAGTTACTCTACAATTTCCAGAATAACCCTTTTCTGTTCCTTTGCAGATGCGCAGGATAAAATGGTTCGCATGGCCTGGGCTGTCCTGCCTTTTTTACCAATGACCTTCCCAAGATCTTCTTTGGCAACCCGTAATTCCAATACAATGGTTTGCTGAGCTTTAATTTCCTGGACTTCGACCTGGTCTGAATTATCGACCAGTGATTGCGCGATGTACTTAATCAACTCTTTCATAACCTGTTCTCCTTATTTTACCTGTCAGATGGTAGCTGAAAATATAATATGAGCCTCTACAAGTATTGCAATAACCATTACATCTCTTGGGAAATAAACCCAGAAAACTTTTAATAGAATATCACAGCTTATAATAATCTCAAGTATTATTTACTCTGCAACC
>JAHOYS010000250.1 GCA_019038815.1 Desulfobacterales bacterium
ATTTCACAAGAGCAGTCCGACAACTTGTATGATTTTCTACAAGCCTTACCATCCACTGGCCCAAGCTTCGATTTTACCCATGTTCTTTATTATATGGGTGGGTTAATAGCTATTGGAGCCATGACCCTATTTATGAATTTAGGTTGGGAAAACTTTGGTGGCTGGGGCATTCTCTCCATATCACTCATTTATGCCGGAATCGGTTTCAAACTTGCCAGGAATTTTCAAAAAAATGGCCATGCTATACCGGCAGGCATATGTGCTGCTTTTGTAGTTGCGTTAACTCCATTAGCAATATACGGCTTGCAGCAGGGTATGGGGTGGTGGCCAGACGACAGCACTTACCGGGAATATCATCGGTATATTAAATGGCATTGGATCTACTTGGAGTTAGGAACCTTGGCAGCTGGGGCTATTATTGCGTGGATTTACCGCTACCCATTTCTTCAAATGCCTATAGCGGTAACGCTTTGGTACATGTCAATGGATATTGCTGCCATGTTAGCAGGAGGAAGGCCAGACTTTGAACTCCGAGCTTTAGTGTCAATGCATTTCGGTCTATCAATGGTTCTTTTTGCATTCTGGGTAGATATTCGTTCGTCAAAGTCAGGTGATTATGCATTTTGGCTCTATCTATTTGGTGTCATAGCACTCTGGAGCGGAATGACATTCCAACACTCTGACAGCGAACTTTCAAAATTCATTTATTGCTGCATCAATTTGCTCCTTATTGGAGTTGGCGTAATAATTATTCGTCGAGTTTTTGTAATTTTCGGAGCTATTGGCTGTTCAATTTATTTAGGGCACCTTGCAAATGAAGTATTTAAAAATAGTTGGTTGTTTCCTGTCGCATTAACAGCAATAGGCTTAGGAGTCATCTATATAGGCTTAATTTGGCAAAAAAATGAAAAGGTAATAACCCAAAAAGTAAGAAAATATCTTCCTTTACCGTTAAGGGAGTTACTGGAAGAAAGAACGACATAAAAGGCATATCAAATCACTTGATGTTGACCGCAAAACATCGACGGTTTTTCGGAGTGTGTCGTCCCGCGCCAAATTTGTCAGTTTGCCGAAAGCTTTTAGCACGCAGTTTTACGGCAGGTTAGTTCAGCCGTTCTGTGCTTGATACAAAATTTTGATATTAGAGAATTAATAAAAATTGTATTGCGCATTGCGCACTATGCTGTATAATACATCTATGATAAAAACTTTCAAACACAAAGGACTGCGGAAATTCTTTGAAAATGGTAATTTGGCTGGCATTCAGCCTGGGCACCGGCAAAAACTTCGACTTCGACTTATAGCTCTTGACACTGCTACTGGTATTGAAGATATGAATACTCCAGGATGGCGGCTCCATAGTTTGAAAGGCTCCCGAAAGGGATTGTTGGCGATTGATGTAAATCGAAACTGGCGTATCGTTTTTAAATTTAAAGATGGTAATGCCTATATCGTAGACTATGAGGATTATCACTAATGACTATGTATAACCCACCCCATCCAGGGGAATTCATCAAAGATGTATATTTGGAGCCGTTGGGAGTGACCCCAAGAGGTGTTGCATTACGGCTTAAAGTTGCACCTTCGACTTTTTCTAGACTTATAAAAGGACAGAGTTCAATTAGCCCTGGCATGGCTCTGCGTCTATCCAAATGTTTGGGTCGCAGCCCAGAAAGCTGGCTTCTTATGCAAGATAGTTATGATTTATGGCAAGCTAAACAGAATGTTGATCTCTCAGGCATAGAACCTCTGGCAATACCAGCTTAGCCCTTCAATTCAAAATTACACAGAACAAGCCGCCGGAATTGATCTGGGGTCACTGAGCGACTTCTGGAAGTTTCAGCTTTGACATAAATTTTAATCATGCAGAGTTTATCGGCATAAAACCCCATGGAGTGGCGATCCTCGTGTTAATATTCAAAACTCAAAAGGGAAAGCAAAATCATACCAGGTCAGACAGGTACTAAAAGCTATTGAAAGGTTGGAGGTAGAAAATGGCTATAAAAAATGATCACTATACATATAGAGTGACTTGGTCATCAGATGATGATGTAATTAAGGACATGACAAGAAACAAAGAGAAAATTCCTGAACCTATTGCGATTAAAAATTATAGCGAGAAATTTATGGTTCGTATTCCTCCAGATGTTCATCGCGCACTTGCTATTAAAGCAGCAGAGGCCGGTGTCAGTTTAAACCGTCTAGCGAGTTCTAAGTTAAGTTATTAATTTGAAAAAATAATCGGGTAGCCGGGGGTTTTAATCCCCCAACGTACACAAACAAATGCAGGTGAACGCAAACGGCCGCACCACCTGATTGAAGCGGTGTGTTAAATGAAAGATATAGATGAAATAAAATACTACTCGCCAATAGAAGAAAAAATTAACATCATTTCTCATGCTGTTGGCTTTATTTTAAGCAATGTTGCTTTAGTGCTTTTATTAACGCATGCAAACCGGCATGGGGACATTTGGCATGTTGTAAGTTTTGGTATTTTCGGAGCAAGTTTAATTATTTTATATGCGGCTTCTACTGTTTACCATAGCGTTACAAAGCCGGAGTTAAGAAGCCGATTAAGAGTCATTGACCACGTATCTATTTATGTTCTCATTGCAGGAACTTACACTCCTTTTACTCTTGTTACGCTCAATGGCCTGATAGGATGGACGATTTTCAGTATCTCCTGGGGATTGGTTTTAATCGGAATATTTTTAAAATTGTTTTATACAGGAAAATATAAATTAATTTCAACTTTAATGTATGTGTTCATGGGCTGGATAATTATTTTTGCCATAAAACCATTAATTAATAATTTATCTTCAGATGGTCTACTTTGGCTTGTTGCAGGCGGAATGGCTTACACAACTGGTGCAATTTTATACAGTATTAAAAAAATAAAATTCAATCACGCAATCTTTCATATCCTAGTTTTGATTGGCAGCGGTTGTCATTTTGTATCGGTGTTCCTTTATGTTTTACCAAGTTAATAAATCAACATTTTTGGAGAAAACAATAAATACATAACAAATTGCTGGATACCGAACATTTCCGCCGCCACAAAAAATATTAGTCAAACAAATGGCTCAGGTTTGAATAACCTTCAGCTTCAAGGTTTTCCTTAGGAATAAACCTGAGTGATGCTGAATTGATGCAATACCTTAATTTTGTGGGCAGGGGGCCATCATCAAAAACATGGCCCAGGTGGGCATCAGCAGTTTTGCTTCTAACCTCCACCCGCTTCATGAAAAAGGAATTGTCTTCAATTTCCACAATCTCTGTCCCACCCAGGGATTTTGTAAAACTGGGCCAGCCAGTTCCTGATTTGAATTTATCCGTGGAGGAGAACAAGGCTTTTTTTGAAATAATATCCACATAGATACCCTGCCTTTCATTATCCCAGTATTCATTTCTAAAGGCAGGTTCTGTGCCGTTTTCACGGGTGACCTTATACTGGATCGGTGTCAGTCTTTTTTTTAGTTCCTCTTCACTGGGCAGGGCCTTTGTGTTTTGATCAAAGATCCTGGTGTTGCCGTTTTTCCAAAATTTTTTAATGAAATTATCCCTGCCTGAACCAGCCCTGTAAAATTTATACCGGATGGGATTTTTTGAGTGATAATCCTGGTGATATTCCTCTGCCCTGTAAAAGGTTGTGGCTGGAAGCACATCCGTAGCAACAGGTTTGTCCAAAATATCTGATTCATCAATAAGGCCAATGATTTCCCAGGCCTGGGCCTTTTGAGCCTCTGTGTGGAAAAATACGGCTGATCTGTATTGGTTTCCCCTGTCCACAAAGGAGCCCTGGTCATCTGCTGGGTCTATCTGCTGGAAAAAAATTTCAACCAGAGTTTTATAGGATACAATATCAGGATCATAGGTGATCTGGATGGCTTCAAAGTGGCCGGTGCCGCCAGAAGAAACCTGCTCATAGGTCGGGTTTTCTTCAGGGCCTCCTGTATAGCCTGAAATCACTTCCTTTACCCCTTTAATTTCTTCAAAGGCAGATTCAACACACCAGAAGCATCCCCCTGCAAAGGTTGCAGTTTCAATATTATCTTGTTTCATTAAGTTCTCCTCAGGCTTGGTGCCAAGTCCGATATTAGCAAATACAAGCATTCCCCCGATGGCAATAAAGACCAATGACAAAAAAAACATGGCTGATGATTTCATGATCACCCCCGTCAAAATAAGTTATGCCTATCTTTAGAATAGGCATAAAAGATGGAATGACAAGTGCCCTCATGGCGGTTCCGATATTGACGGGACAGCTTACCCGTTGTGTTTGAGAACATAACATCCGTACTCGCGCTCGTATTTTAGGGGGATAATAAAATAACAAATTGAAACAAAATTTGACGTTGTGCGCACTTTATAATATATTTCAAGCAGGAAATTTAAATAGTTGATTGGATGAAAA
>JAHOYS010000050.1 GCA_019038815.1 Desulfobacterales bacterium
AAAAGCCCGGACTGGTGGATGAAGCGCTCGGTAAATTGGGGAAACCATATTCCTTTTTATTGCTTAATAATGGATGGTTTGATTTTGAATCAAATGATGTTGAGAGACGTGGTGAAGTATGAATTTTAAGTAAGCAAGAAAAATGCCAGTTAATTCAAAAAAAGATATAGCGCTTGACTTTTAACTGTATTCTTATACCATGGATGGAGTTGTGCTGTTAAAAATGACGTAAAAACGTTTCCGCTTTAAGGTGTATGTCTCGCTACCCGCATGTGGTCTGCCCCCTAAGTTAGAAGCCATTATTTTTTTCTAAACAATTTGTTTGATGTGCAAAAAATTTCATCCTCGAAAAAAGGGTGTCATTTTTTGAATACTTTAACTTTTAAAAGAGGATGTCTATGATATTTAATAAGAACCCTTATCCCCAAAGACGCATCACAACCGCCTTGCTCCTTGCAGCCGGTACAGGAAGCCGCCTGTTCCCCTTGACACAAAAATCACCCAAATGCCTTACCCTTGTTAATGAAACATCCATATTAGAACGATTGATCAAAAGCTTGAATCAACACGGATTTAAACGCCTTGTTGTGGTTACCGGCCATCTGGAAGATTGTATTCGAAATTTTTTAAAAACCCGGGCCGGGAACATTAAAATTGAATATGTTTTCAGCCCATTATACAAAACTACCAATAATATATATTCTTTATGGATGGCCCGAGAAATTATTAATGAACCATTTATGCTCATTGAAAGCGATCTTATTTTTGACCCGTCTTTATTAACGGAAATGCTTTATCCTGACAGGATTGCCATTGCACGAATGAAACCCTGGCTGAACGGCTCAACCGTCACACTCAATCCATCAAACAAAGTTAATGCATTCCATAGCGATGCAATCAACGGATCAAATGAGATCAGATATAAGACAGTTAATATTTACAGTCTTTCGGTTCCATCGTGGTACCGGGTGATCGAAAAACTGAACCAATATATTCTGGCCGGTAGGGTAAATGATTATTACGAGGCCGTATTTCGACAAATGGTGGCTGAAAAGTCCTTATCCCTTAAAGCAATTCATTTTGACCATAAGCCCTGGTATGAAGTTGATACCATAGAAGACCTTGCCTCTGCTGAAAAACTGTTCCCGGCAAAAAATGGCAGACCGCTTTCTTTTTATGGGTTAACACCAAACAATATAGAAATAACAGACATACCTGCCCGTAAATCCGTTGTAAAGGAAAGTCTTTATGCCTGATCCTGATTATAAAAACCAGATAGAAAAATATGAATATATTTCAGGTCAGCATGGTGGTTACTATCGCCATGATTTTATAGATCATGCTTATTTATATAACCTTTACTTCCCGCCTGAAAAGGTGTTTACCTGTTTTAAAAATAAAATCCATGACCTTGTCTTGAACTACCCTGTTGCACAGGATGTGCTTGCTTCTCTTGTGGGCAAGCTGATCCATCAACGGCCTGAACACATTGTTGTCGGTAATGGAGCAGCAGAACTGATAAAAATTGTCTCGGGCCACATTGCTCGAAAAATCATTGTTCCAGTGCCTTCGTTTAACGAATATGTGAATGCTGCACCAACAGGGTGTTCCATAGAATTTCCCCTTGAGATACCCTCTTTTCAACTGGATGTGGATAAATTTGCAGCTCGCATCATTGAAGCCGGAGCTGATATTGCCGTTGTAGTCACACCGAACAATCCAACCGCCATGGCTGTTCCCAAATCCGATCTGATACGCCTGGCAAAAAAACTGGCCGGTCATGACTGTCAATTGATAATTGATGAGTCCTTTATTGATTTTGTTCAGGAACCGGATCAGACATCCATGGAAGATCAAGTCGAGAAGTATCCCAATATCGTAATTTTTAAAAGCATGAGTAAAGCATTCGGCATCTGTGGTCTTCGAATTGGCTATCTTTTGACAAAAAATCCCAATTTTATAAACGCGGTCCGTCAAGGCGTCCATATCTGGAACATAAATGGATTTGCTGAAGAATTTTTAAGGGTTTTGCCTGACTATCGTGACGTCTTTATCAAAAGCTGCAATCAGGTAAAAATGGATCGGGATAAACTTTATAAAGACTTGACGACTTTTTCAGGGCTCACTGTTTATAAACCAGATGCAAACTTTATTTTTTGCCGATTGCCGGATGACGGACCAAGTGCGCCTGAATTAACAAAAAGATTATTTGTTGAACATAATATGTACATCAAACACTGTCAGGGTAAAACCATGCCCGATTCAGACCGATATATCCGTATTGCCGCTCGCACCAAAGAAGAAAACACCAACCTGGTTCAGGCCATGGGATTAATTCTGGGTGCCAATAATAAATAGAGAGGAATGTATGAGCACATCACAATCGAAACCGTCGCACGAGACAGGGATGCTCTGGTTTGCTAAAGATCTTCCCAATCTGTGTTCTCTTGCTGGGCTTTTATGTGCGCTGCTGGGAATATATTTTGCAGTGTTAAAAAACTTTCCAGCAGCTATTATCGGAATGATATGGGCAGTCCTTTTTGACTGGGGTGATGGCATTATTGCCCGTAAAATCAAGGGCAGAACAAATGAACAAAAAGATTACGGGGCACAACTGGATTCATTGATTGATATGGTAAGCTTTGGAATCTGTCCCGCTGTTTTTCTTTTAAGCTATGGCAACTTCAGTCCTTGGTTCCTGCCAGGCGCTTTTGTGATTGTCGCTACCAGTGCAATACGCCTAAGCTATTTCAATATTTTCGGTCTTGTTGACAGTACAACATACAAAGGACTTGCATTAGATAACAATGTTATTCTTTTTGCTTTTGTTTTTTTATTTGAACCCTTTTTCAGTCCTGCCTTTTTTTCAATTCTACTATATATAATGTTCATGATCATGGCTGGGTTTAACCTGTCACCACTTCGAACACCAAAATTTTCTGGCAAATGGTTTTATGTTCTCATGGTTTATACCGTAGTATTGACCATTATCTACGGCTTGATACTATGGGGGAGAGCACAATAACTTCATGCAACATTTTAGAGAAGTTTATCATTCAAGGAAAATCAGATTTGACTTATCATAAATCATTCAGACAATGCATACAAAAAGATGACAATGAACTATTAATTTTCGGTGCAGATAATTTTTCACAGTTCCCAAGACGTAATGCATCTGTCAGTTCAAAATGTGACAGAGCTCTTGCAATCGCATGCAAGGATGATTTGGTAGTTTTACGTACAAGCCTGGACCACGAATACCAGGAGTGGCTGCTCTCCCATGGCCTTGGCTCAGATTATGTTGTTGAATATAAGGTTCAGTCAAGGGAAAAGACTCTTTCTGAACTTATCGTTAATGATCCCGAGCCCATTAAAAAAATTATTAAAAAAATTAACAGAAAACCAGTATATGTTCCATGGTTTTCAGGGTATATGGAAAATGAGGCTGCAAAAGTCCTTGGGGCAGATCTTTTCGGGGCATCTGAATCTGCAACAATAAAATATATTGATAAAGCATCTTTTAAGAGCATATGTCAACAATTGGATATCCCTGTTGTGAAAGGCAGTTCTTTTGAATTTTATCCTGATGAAAATGAAAACTATCTTCAATTTGAAAAGATTATTAACCATTACCTGTCAACTTCTAAAATAGTTATTATTCGCGGCACTCTGGGTGAAGCCGGTATGTCATTATACAAAACCCATGGCAATGATATTGCAAAATTATACCGGCAAATTACAAAAAGTAGCGAAAAAGTCGTTATTATTGAGCCTTTCCTAAATGTAAGTTCTTCTCCAACCGATCAGTGGGTAATTAACAGGGAAGGAAATATAAACCATCTTGGTATGCGGCAGCAAATTTGTGAAAGAGGCATGGTACACGTTGGAACACTCAAGGGCGAAAAGACGCCAAAAACTGTTTTGGATTACATCTCAAAAATATCTGTGAAAATTGTAACCCATATGGCCCGGTCCGGATATCAGGGGGTTGTCGGCATTGATTATATTGTGACGGACAATGGCATATTCCCAATTGAAAATAATGCCCGTTTCAATGGTTCCTCTTATGTGAGCATGATCATAGATAACATTGAAGAAAAACTGAAGGCTCCCATTCCATATTGGAAATTCATAAAAATCAAAACTTCTGCATGTTCATTTCTTGAACTCACAAAACGTATGGAATCGATACTTTATGACGCCAAAAAATCGAATTGTGTCTTTCCCTATAATTGTAATTCATTATCCACATCCGGTAGTTTTGCTGTAGTGCTTTTAGCTAAGAACCTGGATCAAATTGTCTTTTTAGAAAAATCGTTGAATGAAATGGGAATAAAAAGATGATGCCGAAACAGGGCAGCTGAAATATTAACAACCTAACGAATAAAGGTTAATAT
>JAHOYS010000350.1 GCA_019038815.1 Desulfobacterales bacterium
TTGAGACCTCAAGGCTTTTCTTGATGCTCTATCTACGAGTGTAAAGAGTTTATCTAACTCATCTTTTTGATGAGATTTTTTATGTCCACGTATTTTTACAAATTCGCAGTCTAATTGATCTACTAGTTTAAAAAATTCCTGGTACAGTTTATAATTTTTAATACGCTTATTCTTTTTGGATCGATAATTATTTTGCTCAAACCGGGTACGCCTTCCTGGAAGCCCTATAATATTTTGAGAATCTGTATAAACTACTACTTTTTTACCAAAACTTTGAATACTGGTTAATGCCCAAAGCAAGGTCTGCAATTCCAGTTTAGTTGAACTTGTCTGGTCAAATTTTTTCACTTTTACACGCATTTTTAATGATTCAAAAGAGAGCGGTTCGTGTGGTATAGACAAATAAGCCCCATATCCAATCTTTGACTGGGGATTTACACTGGCATCTGTAAATAGTTTTATGGTCGTCATTACGATTAGGTTCTTTTATGCCTGGATATTAGTTTGTCCAGATGACCTGCAAAAGCATTTCGATTTTTTTGGTTTAATGCTGGCGGACCACCGGTATCGATGCCACTTGCCCGCAAGGTGTCCTTGAAATTTCTCATGTTCAGGCGTCCTCTGATATTGTCTGAAGAATACAATTCACCACGAGGGCTGAGCGCATGACCTGCCTTTTCTAACACCTGGGCTGCCAAAGGGATATCACTTGTAATGACAAGATCTCCAGGATCAAGTCGTTTCACGATCTCATTGTCAGCAACGTCAAAGCCAGGTGCGACCTGCAATAGTTTGATCCACTTTAACCGTGGGATGTGCATGGGTTGATTTGCAACAAGTGTCAATTGCAGTCTTGTACGCTGGGCTGCTTTATATAAAATATTTTTAATCACCACAGGGCATGCATCAGCATCAACCCATATTTTCATTTCATACTCCTTTGGATAAGTTGATCTCTTATTTTACAAATTTCTAATTTTCATGTAGTGTAACTTGTTTTGAATCAGGAGGCCAACCCTTTAAAAATAAATATTAGAATTTGAGGCCTAAATATAATGACAAAAGAAATTTATGATTATGAAGTCAGGTGTAAGACCTGTTATAAAAAATTTAAAACTCAGCTTTTTGAAAGCCATGAGAAAAATTTATGGCTTGTGGATAAAAAAGACTGGTATTGTGAAACATGCAAAACTGAGTACTTTGAAAAACAGACATCCAAATTGGCAAAATCTCATGCCAAAATAGGCTTTCCCGCACTCATTGGTACCCCAAAAAGAGTTTCCTGGGCTGAAAAAATAAGGGCTGAACTGATCAACAAAGTAAACTTTTTGAAAAAAAGCCTTGTATTTAAGAATGATAAAGAAAAAGAAATATCAGATCTGGCATTTAATTTATTTTTACAGGAGTGGCAGGAAAAAACAGAAGCAAAATGGTGGATAGATAATAGAAAAATGACTGTTCTGAATATCTCTGATAGAATTAAAAACTTAGCAGGTTCCCTCGATTAAATGAATAATTTTAAACATACCCTTTTAGGAACGCCCCATTTTTTGGAGGATTGCTTTTACCTGGTTGCCATCTGCAAATTTTCCAAAATGCTTCATAACATTTCCCATGGCCTGCATGGGGCTTTTGAATTCGGAAAAGTCGACATTATCCAGTATCCATGCTTCGATATCCTCGGAAGTTGCCATTTTGGGAAGGTATAAGTTCAGCAGATCAAGATAGTCTGAGTTGGTTTCTTTTTTAAGCTCGAGTACGGTCTTTTCTGATTTGACAAATTTACGTATAATGTTCAGAAGGTCGTCATCGGTTATCTCTTCAGGTTTTTTTACCCTGGTTGTCTTTTTTCCGCTCTCAAGGGTTATGGAAACCGTGAGATTGGGGAAAGCTCCCATGATCAGGCGCATGGTGTCCCGAACGGCTGTATCTTTTTTAATCATAGCGCTTTTCATATCATGACGGATTTTATCATAGAGGGAAACTTCCATTGATACGTCCCATCCATATTTGTCTGTGATATCTGTCATTGGCAATATCTCTCCTTTTGTATTATTCAATTCCCATAAGATTATAGGTTTCAAGGTTTGTTTCAACACCCTTAAGGAAAATTTAATTTATTCTTCAGAAGGAGCTGTGTCCTCATTTTCCTCGACAGTCTTTTTTTGTTTTTCCAACTTACGTTGCAATTTTTTTTCTTTTTTCTTTTTCTTTGCCAATTCTTTTTGGCGCTTTTCAAATGAATAGTTTGGTTTAAACATGGACAAATCCTTATTGATACTTTGTGTTTTATCTAAAAAAACTGCGATAAAAAAGGACCCTACAGGTTGCAGGGCCCTTAAAATGCTAATGCCAGTGTTTACTGCTGGACAACATTCTCCGCAGCAGGCCCTTTAGGACCATCTACAACTTCAAAGGTTACCCGTGCACCTTCCGTTAAAGATTTGAATCCCTCGGATTGAATTGCAGAATGATGAACAAATAAATCTTTGCCGCCTTCCTGTTCGATAAAACCAAAACCTTTTGAATCGTTAAACCATTTTACTGTTCCTTCAGCCATCTTGTATTACTCCTTTGTAATCAGTTCCTTAGGGGGGAACCACTTTGTTATATTGCCGAAGCATCATTTGATACGGCAACTGTCAGTCTGGGTTATCCAGACAAATTTGTTATGAACGAGCTGTCCTGCTTCTGCTGTTTGCCAAGGAAAAAACACCGCTGCGTTGGTTTCTGCCTCGCCCGCCTGAAACCGGTTTTTTCCCTCTCGGTCTTGGTCGTGAAAAGCGTTTCCCTTTTTCTTTAACCACAGTCTCTTTGGGATCCCAGGCAAATCCAGGGGTTTCCTGGCGACGCATCTTTTTTCCCAGATTCCGCTCTATGAGTGAAATTATTTTACTGTCTTCCTGACCGGCAAAAATAAATGCCTGACCGGTTCGTTCTGCCCGTCCTGTACGCCCTGTACGGTGGGTGTATGCTTCGGTTGTATCTGGGACATCATAGTTGATGACATGGGAGATCCCCTTCACATCAATCCCCCGGGCAGCAATATCGGTGGCCACCAGGATTTTGAATTCACCATTTTTAAAACCGTTCAGTGCCTTCTGCCGCTTCAGCTGGGAAAGATTGCCTTGAATTGAAGCTGCTCTATAACCCGCTTTTTGCAGTACCAGAGCCAGGCTTTTTGCCTTGTGTTTAGTTCGGGTAAAAACCAGGGTACTCTTCATTTCCTCTTCTTGAATAATGGTCTTAAGCAAAGATGTCTTCTGTTCTTTTGCAACCTGAAACAGGACATGGGAAATTGCGAGAACCGGCTTGGTATGATTGATTTGTACTATTGCCGGATTTATCAATATATTTTCTGCCAAGTGACGAATCTCCTTAGGCATGGTGGCAGAAAAAACCAGGGATTGACGTTTCCTGGGTAGCTGCTTGATAATCCTGCGGATATCCGGTAGAAATCCTTTGTCAAACATATGGTCTGCCTCATCAAGAACCAGCGCTTCAACAGCTTTCAAAGAAAAAGCCCGGTCATTAAGAATGTCCAGCAATCGACCAGGGCAGGCAACAATAATTTCTACGCCACTTCGGATTGCTTTGATCTGGGGATTCTTACCCACACCACCATAAATGGAAATACTTCGCAACCCAGTTTTTTGTGCCATTTTGCTGATATCTGCATGAATCTGTTCTGCCAACTCTCTTGTGGGTGCTACGATCAACGCCCGCACTTTTTTTCGGGGACCATCCAGCAGTCGCTGAAGAAGGGGTAGTACAAAAGCTGCAGTCTTTCCAGTCCCGGTCTGGGCCAGGCCAAGAATATCTCTACCTTCAAGTATTGGGGGAATAGCCTCTTTTTGGATCGGGGTGGGAAGTGTATAGCCGCAGGCAGCGATGCCAGCTTCTATTTTAGGGTCAAACTTAAAATTTTTAAAACTCATTAATACTCCTGTTTATTCAGTAATGATCAACCAGGTCATTTTCCTGGTTGAAAGTTCTGCGGATCCATTAGAATCCATCTATTATTCTTTTATTTAGTTTTATGGGAAAGGATTGTAGTGATTATACTGAGGCACCAAAGGCAATCGGCAGATCACCGCCCGAGTTAATAACTGTCAAGACATGATAAGGGTTTATACTATAAAATGCCATCATCGTTTCTCCTGTATATTGAATCAGCAGAAGCTTCTGTGGCAACAAACGATGTTTTGTGAAACAACGAGGTTAACTATAAAAACCATGAAGAAAAATTTGATTCTACCTAAATATAAGCACGTAGTATACATGAATGTATAGAAATTGCAATAAAATAAAAAGAAAGCCGCTAAGCCTACATACGATTACCGTTTTTCTACAGGACCCGCTCAGGAAAAGTTGCCA
>JAHOYS010000261.1 GCA_019038815.1 Desulfobacterales bacterium
CAATACTTTCCTTGACAAAAAATAAGTTCCTATCTACTCTAATTTTTTTATCGACGTACACCACAAAACTTGCATGATCAGGAAAAAAACATGCCATTTACAAACCATGAACTGCAACTTGCCAATGACTTTGTCCAGAACACTGACTGCAATATTTTTCTGACAGGCAAGGCAGGTACCGGCAAAACAACCTTTCTGCATAATCTGCATAAAAATACGGCAAAGCGGATGATTATCACTGCCCCAACCGGTGTTGCAGCTATCAATGCCGGAGGGGTCACACTTCATTCTTTTTTTCAGCTGCCCTTTGGCCCGTTTGTTCCGGGAAGCGATAGCTATGAACACAATAAGCAGCGCCAGTTCAGGTTCAGCAAAGAAAAAAAGCAGATTATACAAAGCCTTGATCTGCTGGTGATTGATGAAATAAGTATGGTGAGGGCCGATCTGCTCGATGCCGTGGATGCAGCGCTGCGCCGTCATCGCCGTAATAATAAGCCCTTTGGCGGAGTGCAGCTGCTGATGATAGGTGACCTTCATCAGCTCTCTCCAGTGGCAAAGCGTAATGACTGGCAACTTATAAAGCAATATTATGAATCGGTTTATTTTTTCAGCAGTAATGCCCTTGCTCTTACTGAACTGCTTACCATTGAATTGAAACATATTTATCGCCAGTCAGATGTGGATTTCATAAAGCTGCTTAACCAGGTGCGCGATAACCGGCTTGATGAATCCGGCATGGCAGACCTTAACCGGCGCTACATTCCGGATTTCACACCAGGTAAAGACCAGGGTTATATTACTCTGACCACCCACAACCGCAATGCGGATTCCTTAAATCAGACCAGGCTTGCTGCTTTAACCAAAAAAGAACACCATTTTAAGGCCCGGATTTCCGGAGATTTCCCGGAACATATCTACCCTACCCCGGCCTTTCTCAAGCTTAAAGAAGGGGCACAGGTGATGTTTGTCCGTAATGACCCTTCTGCCCAAAAGCTCTATTATAATGGTAAAATCGGCAGAGTAATCAAAATTTCAGATACCCATATCAGTGTTATCTGCCCCAAAGATCCCGAGAAAATCGTAGTGGAACCGATCATCTGGGAAAATATCAAATATACCTTGAACGATGAAAATAAGGAAATTGAAGAGGACATCATCGGTAAATTTGAGCAATATCCTTTGAAACTTGCCTGGGCCATCACTATTCATAAGAGCCAGGGGCTGACCTTTGACAAGGCCATTATTGATGCCAGAGCAGCCTTTGCCCACGGCCAGGTCTACGTGGCTTTAAGCCGTTGTAAAACCTTAGAGGGCATGGTGCTTACCTCTCATATCTCATCCAAGGGAATAGAAACGGACAAAGCTATAACACATTTTAACGAAACCGTCAGTCAAAACCCGCCGTCTAAAAGCCTGCTTCAATCTGCGAAAATCAGCTATCAGCAGCTACTGCTACTTGATTGTTTTGATTTTCAACCATTGTGCAACCGCCTCAACTACCTTGCCCGGCTTTTGACGGGGAACGAAAGAACAGTACAGGTTTCAGGTCTTGCAGATATCCGGCAACTGGAGAAAACGGCCACAAAAGACATTTTTGTTGTCAGTGAAAATTTCAAGCGGCAATTAAACAAAATCTTTGGGGATGGCAACCTGCCTGAATCCGATGCAGTTATTTTGGAACGAATCAGCAAAGCATCAGCATGGTTTCAGAAAAAGTTTACCGTAATTTTTGAAGAGCCGATGCAAAAACTGCTCGTTGAAACAGACAATACTGAACTGCGCAAAAAGATTGGCAATGCCCTGAATAATCTCAAAAGAGAAATTGCTGTGAAGTTGGCTGGCGTACAAAGCTGTGAAAAAGGGTTTTCGCCCTCAGGTTACCTGCATGCTGTTTCAAATGCCCAGATTGACTTTGCCCCGAAAAAAGAAAAAAAGAGCCGGCTCCCTGCCTACACCGAGTCAGACATTGATCACCCGGAGTTATTCCAGACCCTGAAGGACTGGCGTTCCAGCAAAGCCAAAGAGGAAGATGTCGCTCATTTTCGGGTTTTACACCAACAGGTTTTGATCCAGATTGTGGTATGCCTGCCGGAAAACACAACTGCTTTAAAGAATATAAGTGGTGTTGGCAAGAAAACCATTGAAAAATACGGTAAAGAACTTGTTGAACTGGTTTTAGTCTATCGCAAAAAACACGGGATAGACAAGTTTTGATCCGGCCTCAAAATCCTGAAATCCAATTTCATTGACAATTCTATAATTAATAGCATATTTGTTTTATACATATTCAATTTTGAAAACACTTGGATTACAATACCAATAAAGGGAGATTTATAAATGAAAGTTGTCAATTATAAAGATGTATTACCCGTTGTCATGGACAATGATATGGTTAAAAATGTGGCCGGCAGAGTAATGATTGGAAAAGAAGACGGGGCAGAAAAATTTTGCATGCGATTTTTTGAAATGGGCAGGGACGGATATACACCAAAGCATATCCATGACTGGGAGCATGAGATATTTGTCCACGCAGGCAATGGAGAAGTATTGATCAAGGATAAATGGTATCCGGTTTCAGAAGGTTCGGCCATATTTGTTCCGGCAAATATTGAGCACCAGTTCAGGAACACATCTGACAAGACGTTTACCTTTGTCTGCCTGATTCCGTCGGGAGCGCCTGAATTATAATGGACTTACGATCCTGCGTAGGAAAAAATGCCCGGTTTATTGTGGGGATTCACAAACCCCGTTTTGAAGTAAAAAACTTGAGAGACCATGACTATTTTACATCTCTCGGGCAGCTTGAAGACGGCACTATGATTGACAACAGCGTCAATTTTCCCGGGGATGATCTTTATGAACCCAATGCAGATGTTGTCTATGAAATTGCCAACCAGTTTCCATTCAGGGGCGCAACCTACATTAATTCTGCATGGGCTGATATCAAAGCTGCCCATCCTGAAACAATCCGCATCCCAGCACCTGAATCCTGTTCTCTGCTTCAAAATTTTGAAGAATTTAAAGGGGATAAAAACACGGGGACAGCAAAAAAAACAGCCCTTCTGGACATCCTGCCGCATCCCTTGCTCATTGCACTTGCCCAGGCATCTACAGATCCAAAAGAACTGATACTTCTGGCAAAAAAATCCTGCAATATTATTTTTGATCCCAAAGACCAGACTCTCATGGGAATCGGATATAAAAAAACCCGCGGCAATGCGGTTATCCCGGATATTTATGACCATGAACTCTTTGAAGTGCTTGTGAACAACAGATATCTTCCGGATGACTTTAAAAATGCCCTGGTGTTAAAACCAGGTGTACAGGGAAACAATGAAATTACCGGGGAATATCTGTCCGAAGATGGAAACACCCACGTGTTTGAATATCTAAGACGAAATTCCTATATTCCCTGGGGGCATTTTGCATCTAACATGGCAAACGATGCCATCCGGTACAGCACACGGGATCTTTGTCTTGAAGATATGAAAGGCATCCGCCACCTGTACTACCAGCGTGCATTTATAAGACTTGCATCAGAACTTGGCATTTGTTTGCCTGACAAAAGACAGTGTCTTACTCAAAGCGGACTTGAAAACCTCAGGAATAAAATACAGACAAAACTTAAACAAAATCCCGGTCCTTCCCTGAAATTTGACAATACCCTGTGGGGGTGGAATTTTGGATATGGATATGCCCAGTCCGGCCACAGGCTTCATGCTTCCCATCAAATGATCCACCAGCAGAATGCCATGACCCCGAAGCATGTTCAAACCTCTTCGGGCCAAAAGATACCTTCCTTTTCCTGTGGTGATCTGATCAATGATTTTACCAGTCAATACAGGAAAGCTACAGGAAAAAGCTTTTTTGGCAACTATCTGGCTGCCATCAGGAACAATACAAGAACTGACGGAAAAAAGATGGGTGAATCATCCCTTGTCCTGATGGAAGATGAGCACACCATATTATTTGTACCAAAGGCGCAAATCTGTGAGTGGGAACTGCAGCTTATGCCCAAAACCTCTTGCGGTAACATTATTGAAACAGATATAAACATAAGGCAATCTCTTGACAGGGGTATTCTAACCGCTGTGAAAACCCTTGAATCCCTTGGTGCCCAACTTGTTACCTCCATTGAATTTTCAAAACGCTTTGATTCAACCGATACAGACCAGCATCTGTTATATTCGTTCATACCAAGACTTCCCCATGCACCAGACACCTTTTCCGAAGCCCAGTTAAGATGGATCAGCGGATGTTATCCTGAGGACTTCGCCCGTGCGTGTCGTATGGCAATAAAAAACCCTTATAA
>JAHOYS010000355.1 GCA_019038815.1 Desulfobacterales bacterium
CTGCTATATTATGAAATTACAAATCCGCTGCTGTCGTCTCTGGGAATATCGGGAAAAGGGTTTCACGCCTGCCTTGAAGAATTTAATTACCATGAGCCCATTGAAGATCTGTTTTGGGACCCCCTGAAGGAATCAGGCGAATCAGGTGAACCCAGTACCATGCTTGCATATCTTCAATCCGATATATTAAATCTTGTCCACAGGAAACAAGGATGTAAGGATGCTCCTGTTACTGTTTTAGCATCTGACACATCTGTCTGTATTCATGCCTGTCATTCTCCCATGAGGGAAGCCCAGGTGTTAAAGGACCTTTTGTTAAACGAGTTTAAAAAAGACCCTGAACTTTCCCCCCATGACATCATCGTGGCGATGCCGGATATTGAAGCTTATGCGCCATTTATCGAATCTGTCTTTTCTTTGGAAACTTCGTTGCCTTTCTCCATCAGTGACCGCAGGAAAAGATCTGAATCAGAGCCTCTGGACGCTTTTTTAAAAATACTGGCACTTAAGAATTCCAGGCTTGAGCAAAGCAATGTGCTCGATCTTTTATTGTCTGAATCGATTGCTGAAAAGTTTAAAATCACATTTGATGAGATCAGCATGATTGAAAAAATGGCTGAAGATGCAAAAATTTTCTGGGGCAGGGATGCTGGTCATAGAGATACCCTGGGGTTGCCTCCTTTTGAAGAAAACACCTGGCAGTTCGGATTACAGCGACTTTTTATGGGCATGGCCATGCCGGAAAATCATGAAGCATTAGTGCAGGATATTCTGCCGTGTCAGCCCTTTGAAGGGCTTGACCTTGAGGTGCTTGGCAAATTTGCAGCCTTTTGCAATACACTTTTTTCATGTCTTAAAAGTCTTGCCGGTCGGAAAACAATTGAAAAATGGTGTGAAGCGTTAAAGAAAATACCCATTTTATTAATGGATCAAAATTTTAAAAATGGGGAAGACCTGACTTTCCTGAACCAAACCATTGATGAATTTAAGGAAAATGCCCAAAAAGCAGATTTCAGCGATGCTGTCTCTTTTGATGTGATAAATTCCCACATTGAGCAGAAGCTTGATCAAAACATCTCCCAGGGAAATTTTCTGACAGGAAAAATCACGTTTTGCAATATCATGCCCATGCGAAGCATCCCTTTTAAGATTGTCGTTCTCATGGGAATGGATGAAAAATCTTTTCCCAGGCAGGCCTTCACACCGGGATTCAATCTGATAAAAAAATATCCAAAGGCCGGTGATAAATCAGAGAGAGATGAAGACAGGTATCTGTTTCTTGAAACCCTGCTGTCAGCCAGGTCAAAGTTAATCTGCACCTATACCGGGATGAGTATTCAGGACAATTCAAAGATTCCCTGTGCAGGTGTTGTCAGTGAACTCATGGACACCATGGATCAGAGCTTTGTTTTTCAAAAAGGGTATGAGTATCATTTTTTCCATCCGCTCCATCCCTTTAATGAAGAATATTTCAATCAAAATAATGAATTTTTTTCTTTTTCAAAGGACAATTGCAATATTGCAAAGGCACTTTCTCCAATCAGGCCTGAAAAGGACAGGTCTGCAAAGCCTGTATTTATTCAAGCCTCGGCAGGAAAAGAATCAAAAGACCCGTCGTCAAACCTTGATCTTGATGAAATAATTCGTTTTTTCAAAAATCCTGTTCAAAGTTACATGAAAGAAGAATTGAGCATAAAACTGCCTGACATGGAAGAAAAGACCTGTGACAGGGAAGTCTTCTCCATATCCGGACTGGATCAATATACCCTGGGAAGTTTTTTGGTTGAAAAAAATTCTAACTCTCTGGAGGAAAGAGATTTTTATACAATTATCAAAGCTATGGGCAGCCTTCCCCTTGGAGAGAAAGGCAAATTTGAATATGAAAAAACGGCAAACATTGCAAGCCCTGTAATCAATGCAGCCAGGGCTATTGCAAACAAAAAACAATTACCCCCTGTTGTAAGAGAAGTAAATATAGACGGCTTGACAGTTTCAGCAAATTTTTCCGATATCAGGGAGGACGGGGTGTATTTTGTGACTTTTGGAAAACTCAATGGTGCAAGGCTGCTTTCAGGCTGGATCAGGCATTTGTTTTTAAATATCAGTGCCCCTTCCGGGTATCCCAGAAAAACCATTCTTATCGGGCGTGATCCTAAAGGAAAAAAGCCTTTGCTGACCTGTTCATTTCCTGCTCTTAAATCAGGCGCACTTAAATATTTCAAGGAGTTGATTCAATTTTATGAAAAAGGGGGAGAACACCCTTTTTATTTTTTCAGCGAAACCTCCTGGCATTTTGTACAGGCTCTGTTAAAGGAAAATTCTGAACCTGACCTGTCAGAGCCTGACAGGGATTTTATTTATAAGGCCATGAATAAATCGATGACCAGCTGGTATGGCGGGTATTATCAAACAGGGGAAAAAGAAAACAGGTATGTATCTATTTGTGTTGAAAACAATGACCCTTTTGAAAGTGTTGATACATTGCTCTCATCCGGGTTTGTTCAAAATTCCTTAACCGTGTATAAACCCTTGCTGGAAAATCTGAAAATAATATCATGAGGTCTTAGTACCCGTTGTTTCTATGGCCTTATACCGGCAGAAAAAAAACTTGTCAATCACACCCTGGCTGTGTTCAGGATAAAAAAAGGATATCACAGAAAGATGTTTGATTTAATAAAAAAAATTATTGGCAGTGACAATGGTAAAGCAAAGACCGGAGACCAGGATATTCTAAACGCCCATTTGGCGTTGACAGTACTGCTGCTTGAGGCAGCCTATGCAGATGGTGAGTGCAGTGGAGAAGAAAAAGAGCATCTTGTTGCAACACTTGTGACAAATTTTGGGATATCCAGGCAGGAAATTGATACTCTGCTCTCTGACAGGGATAAAGAACAAAGAGAATATGTGGACCTTTTTCGTTATACTCGCTTTATTAACGAAAATTTTTCCGAAAAGCAAAAGATCGACCTGATGGAATCTGTCTGGCGCATCATTTTACTGGACGATCACCTTGAAGCGCATGAGGACCACTTTGCCCACAAACTTGCAAACCTTCTTCGCTTAAGCCATAACGACTTGATCAACGCCAAACTGCGGGCAAGAAAACAGCTTTCATGAACTTTTTTATTTCATGAAAACATTGTAAACCCTCCACCCGCATGGCCTTTCTAAGTGCGGACTTACAGAGATTCTACATTGTTTGATTAAATGATATTTGGTTGTGATGAGATTTAACCCGGTGCAATTACAGAATTTGAAAAGGACAGAGTTCTATAGATATTATGTAAAATTTACGGTCTTTTAAATTAAATTGTCAATAGCCTTTTCCAATTTATACATTTCCAAAGGTTTATATAAAATTACATCAGCCCCAGCATCATCAGCCCATTGACCCGCCATTTCGCCGTACCCGGAACAAGCAATTATTTTCATGTGGCCACATTTTTTTTTCACAATCTTTATCAGCTTGACTCCACTGAGATCTGGCATTACAAGATCAGTAATTAATAATCCAAAATTACTGTCTTCTTCTTGTAAAATATCTATTGCTTCTAATCCATTGAGAGCTGTTCTGGTTTGATATCCCAGATATCGGACATACTTATCTATTATGTCGAGCATTCCTTGGTCGTCATCAACAATTAATATGGATTTATCTTTCATAGTATAATTTCAATCGGTTGCGATGTGTTGTGTTAAATTTCCAATCTTTTTTAATATCAATACTTTGCAAACAGTACCAATATCCAGAGATTGTGTAAAGAAATTTCATTACACTTTAGTGGAGAATAGTTTTAATAGAAACAAAAGTCAATTTTTCCTTTTTATAGTGCCACATTTAATTAAAAATTTGAAGAATGCTTCTACTATTCTGCAATTTCAATTTTCACCCAGCACTTCACGTATTTTATTAGCAAGATCCTTCATCACAATCGGCTTTAATATAAAACCCTTCATGCCCAGAGATGCCGCCTTTTCTTCAGATATGGTTCCACTGAATCCTGTGCAAAGCAATATAGGAATATCAGAGCGTATTTCGATCAACCCGGCTGCCAGTTTGTCCCCGGACATATTCGGCATTGCCATATCAGTGATAACCAAATCAAACTTGTCAGGGCCAGCCCGGAACGCTTCAAGCGCATCAACACTACTGCTACGTGAAGTGACTTGATAACCCAAACGTTCAAGCATCTTTTTTTCCATTGTAAGAATCGCGTCTTCATCATCTACAAGAAGGATATGCTCAGTACCGCCTTGGACGGGTTCTTTTGATTGGATTTCTTGCTTTTCCAAAGAGGTCTTAACCACGG